>NZ_JAUORR010000030.1:0-50401 GCF_030547945.1 Photobacterium sp. 1_MG-2023
ACGATGCCATTTATGCTGATGGCTATGGTGGGGTGTTGGATTGCCGAAAATCAGCACATGATATGGGAAGTGTTGAGAAAGCCGCCCGTATCCGTCAGCAGCTTGAAGCCGGTACATACCGAGGTTGTGAAAAAGTCCTGGTTGATAATCGATTGTCATTTAATCAGGTGGGAAGTAATGGAGAGGTGACGTATATCAGTCGGGGACAATCATCGGGTCATACTGCATTGGCGGAAACTAACTCGTTAATTTTCCATAATGGCCATGTTTATCAAACCACGCCGCATAGCAATGACTATTGGCTGCAGATACGTCGATATGTTGATGGCCTTCCAGTTGATGGCGATTATAGCGGAGATATTGATTTTAGCAGCCCGTTTTATTTTGTCTCTTGTGGTCATGTTAATTTAGACCTACTAAGTGCAAGTCCGATTTTTGAGTATGCAGTCTTTATGGAGGTGAGCGGTAATTTTAACGTTGTTGAGGTCATTGGTAATCCAAATGAAATCATTCAGATCCCTGAGTTGAAAAACGGATGGTGTGGTGTTTGGAATCCATTGATACCTGATGGCAATGTGAAAAAATTCACCTTTTCTCGGAAAGTTGTTAGTGGGTTAGGTGATTCAAACGGTAACCGACAATATACGACGGACCAAGGCGCGACGTGGGCTGGGAGTACGTTGTCATTTTCAAGCGCCGTTGAGAATGGCTACACATCATCACATCCAGCGAATCACGTTCAGATTAATTTTTACCAGGCATTCGCCAAGCAGACGAAACCCAGTGTCAGTAAGAAAATCCTGAATTATTACAAGGGGGTTGGTGATGTATTCATTACGTCTGATTATCGGCCTGACCGTGGAAGTGTACTGATCGACTCTTTACTGAGTCGTTCGCTGAAAACTGAAAATGGTTTCCGTTACTGTTCTTCACCCCTGCTGAATTACAGCGTGAATGCATCAATCGGTGATCTGATTTACTCCTCTGGTTTTGAACCAGGTCATGTGGCAATTCCGATTGAGTCCAGTGATGGATATGCCGCAAAAGTGCTGGCTACGCAAACTGAAACGAATGGTGTCACTTCAATGCAGTTCTATGGCCAGGAAGTGTTTTTTGATTCGGCATCCGGAACCTGGGGGGATAGTGATGGTACATTCAAGTTGACGGATAAAGACAAGACATACACCGATGACAATGGCCACACACTCAAACTGGCCGTACACGAACTGGCCATTCCCTACGGCTATACCAAAATCAACAGCTGAGGAGGCTGATCGATGTTTGAAAAAATCACAGACGTACCAGCCGCGCTGGCCCCGTTCTATGAAACGGAAACTCGGCATGAACCGCTCATCGAAAACGGTGAGCAGGTTTATTCAGAAGAGCCTCACGAATGGCAGGATGGAGAAGGCAACACGCAGACGGGCACCCAACAGGTGCCCGTTTTCATTGATGTGGTTTATGTCATCCAGAAAACACCGGGTGAGCGGAAATCGTGGGCGGATGTGGAACGCGTCGCCCTGCTGGGTAAACCGCAGCCAGTCATTGAGACGTTCATTGAATGTGCGCACGAGAATGACCGCTGGATGTTCCATGATGAGTATCTGGCGTGGTTATCCATCTGTCAGGAGATCACCGCTCAGAATGACGCACGGGAGCCAGACGAGGACACCGGGGAGTTACCACCGGCGCAGGCCTTGCCGCCGGAACCTGTGTTTTCCGTGCAGGACGCACAGCCGTACCTGGTGACGGCAGCGAAACAGGCCCGCGATGATGGACGGTACGCACCGATCATCGTGGATGGCCATATGTTTGATGCTGATCTGCAGTCGTATGAGAACATCACCGGCACAGTGACTGACTGGGATATCCTGGTCGCGGATCAGATGCTTATTGAATCCGGATTAATTGTTGATGGCCAGATGAAATGGACGCTGGCCAACAACAGCGAAATTCTGGTGACGAAAGCCGATCTGGCCAAAGTGGTTCGGGCGATTAAAACCCGCGCTGCACTACTTCATAGGGAGTATCAGTTGGTAAAACAATGAGTTAGCTGGTGGCTGAGTTTGGAGAGATGATGTTTAGATAACTTGGTGTTGAGAAACTAAATAAGGTTGAACAGATATAATATCCCTCCAAAACCCAATTTAAGTTACTGAAAAAAATGAAGTTAATTTTTGTATTAGAATGAGGTTTACTCTAATGGTTTTTGGGTTAAGTGATTGAATTTAAATCAAATTCACTGGGTTTTGGCAATCTGCACGCGAAGGATATGTACTTCGTAGCCAAGTGATTCGAAAAGCCTGTTTTTAGACCAATCAAAGTAAGTCAGTGATCAAAAATAGCGAGAGTTAGATCTCTCGCTATTGAGGTTGATGATTCAATATACGGAACAGAGGATCGATTTATGGCTGATAAACTGTGACGTATGGGTCCCAATTGATTTGACCAATCAGCGTATCATCTTTGTAAACATTCACATAAAACGTATAAGCTTCTTTTTGTTTGTCACCCACATTCGGGCGACCAGGCAGTGTTGCATTTGCCTGAACAAAAGGCATATAGGCAGTTTGTCGGGACACAGGCACATCCACAAACTCATTCATCGGAATGGCATCTTGATCGTATACAAACACCTGAGTATTTCCCTGATAAGCCGTCCAGTCTTTCAGTAGGGTGTCGTTGTTCCAGTCATGCTTCGCATCAATGATGACAGAGTAGTGACTGCCGGTTTCAGACTCTGTCACTTTGGGGTACGCTGCCCAGCGAATCACATCATCATTGTTCACCTGGATGCTAAGTTCATAGCTGCCTTGTGAGTTATCCAAGACAATGCTTGGATCCGAAAACATTTGTACGACAGAGCTACCGGAAGCGCCATGCTCAACTGACTCACAATCAATCACAATTTCTACTTTTCTTATTGTAGCCATGATGTATTGTCCCTCTTGATATCTGGAAGATGATTCCATTTTGAAATCACGAACAATGCGGTTTTTCGTGCTATCAAATACACCGGAAATGAATAAAGAAAGTCTTGAATGAGATTGAACACATCATTCAATCAGTCGTCTCTCTATGTGTCTGAGCCTAGCAAAGATTTTATGAAGGTCTAATTTTATGAAGGGCAGAAAAGTGTATAAACTTTTTATTTTTCAGTAGGATACGAAATGAATAAAAAACAGGTTATCTTTCTTTCGATTCGCCGCAAACTTAGGTGTAATCATTAGCCCTCTAAAATTACATTTATTAATTTTGTCATGACGAGTCGATTGACGCTCAGGATTGCTGGAGCATGAAAAAAAGCCAGCAGTGCTGGCTTTATCGTGGGGAAGATACGGATGTATTATCTGGCGTCTTTCGCAGTGTTGGGTCTTGGGTGCCAGGCACTGTCCAAACCTTTGAGTTCAGGGAACTTGCTGCGATCAAACGTTGGCACTTTGCCATGTTTCACCTGGTCTTCGTAGTCTCGGATCACTTTAATGGCCAGGTTGGACAATAAGACCAGTGCGATAATGTTAATCAGAGCCATCATGCCCATCGATGCATCAGCCATGTTCCAGACAACCGGCAGTGAGGCAACTGAACCGAACATCACCATCGCCAACACAATCAGACGGAAAGCAAACAGGCCTTTTTTACTGTTGCCGTTCAGGAACATAATGTTGGTTTCTGCATAGCTGTAGTTTGCGATAATGGACGTAAAGCAGAACAGCAGAATGGCAGCGGCCATAAAGTATGTGGTCCAATCGCCCAGCTCGCTTGTCAGTGCTTGTTGCAACAGACCAATTCCAGAAGCTGCATCCGGCTGATCTATCACACCAGACAGCATAATCATGGCTGCAGACGCAGTACAGATGACAATGGTGTCCGCAAAAACACCCAGCATCTGGACATAACCCTGAGATGCAGGGTGGTTCGGATTTGGGGTCGCACTTGCTGCAACATTGGCTGCAGAGCCCATACCGGCTTCGTTAGAGAACAGGCCGCGGGCGATGCCACTTTGCATTGCCTGTGCGATGGTATAAGCAACACCACCGGCAGCAGCTTCCTGCCAGCCAAATGCACTCTTCACAATCAGCATCATGGCATCCGGTAATTCAGAAAGGTTCATCACGACAATCAGCAATGCAATCGCAAGATATCCAATCGCCATCACTGGAACGATGCGTGACGTTGCCTGAGCAATAGATTTCAGGCCGCCCATAATGAAGAAAGCAGAACCGGCAACAATGGCAATGCCCATGATTGAACGATCGAAACCGAAAGAGTGGTTCAGGGCGTCTGTGATGGTATTGGCCTGTACCGCGTTGAATACCAGACCGAACGCGATAATTAGGAAAACAGAAAAGAGTGTTCCCATCCAGCGTTGTCCCAGACCTTGCTCCATGTAATAGGCCGGGCCACCGCGATACTGTCCGTCAACATCTTTGACTTTATAGACCTGAGCCAATGTAGATTCGACAAAAGCTGTTGCCATACCGAACATCGCCATTGCCCACATCCAGAAGATGGCACCCGGACCACCAGCTGTGAGGGCAACTGCGACACCTGCCATATTTCCGGTACCTACGCGGGCTGCCATAGAGGTGCAGAATACCTGATAAGAACTGATGCCAGATTCTACGTCTTTTCCTTTTTTCAGGACAGAAATGGCATGACCAAATTGGCGAATCTGAATAAATCCGAGGCGAACGGTAAAGTAGATACCAACAATAACAAGCAGGTATACAAGAAGGTGACCCCAGAGTACTCCATTGATATCGCCAATGACAGCCATTAAATGCTCATTGAGCGTGTTAATCGTTGCATTCATAGAATGATCCTGTGATGTCATACAGACTAAAAGCAGAACAACAAGAGATGTTCCAAGTGATGGGTGCAATCCAATGCCATCGCAGCAAAAGGAATCCCCATGTATTGATATGATTACTTAATTTGCGAGGCAGAAGTTAGCATAAAATCCTGAAAAGTGAGCAGGATCTTGATCACGTTTTTGCTGGGGTGATGAAGGCTCATATCAAAAAATTTACAATGAAACGATGTTTAATTTCTTTGTTTTCAAAGCCTTAAACAATTTCTGGTGAATTTATTTGATACAGGGTAAAAACTTGAAATTCATGATGTGGTAACAAGATTTTAAACTGGATTTAACGTTTTTTGGTGGTTTTTTATACTGAACGTGATTCTGATACGTTGGGTTTTGGTGGCGTACAAGTGAGATAGAAACAGAGCAGAACTGTTGAACTGGGAGTAATTTCAAGGTTAATGAATATGAAACTCAAAGGGTATCGGCAGGGGATTGGTTTCTTTTGTAACGGAAGTTATCACAGGAAGGATTGACATTGATGTGAATTGATAACCGCAGACACAGACAAACTTATATTCATCGATGACAATGAATTCTTCATCCTGACCGCATGCCTTGCAATATGGGATCTGTTCCATATTATGCTCCTTCGTTGAAAGCATAGGATAGTATTTATTAGCAAATACTAAAGTTCTGGATAGCAAAAGTTCGATGAAGAACAAATTTCATACAAAAGGAAGAGAAAATAAAAAAGCCCTTTGGTCGGACATACTGGATTCGAACCAGCGACCCCTACTCCCCCAGAGTAGTGCGCTACCAAACTGCGCTAATGTCCGCCAAAGAGCTTTTGTGTTAAGTTAACTCAACGAGCGCTATAATAGCAAGCACTTGAGACTTTGGCAAAGCTAAATTATTGAGAAACAGGCGATATTTTCACCATGTGAACATTTTGAAGAGACTGAACGCTTGAAAGCCAGCAGTCTGGACTGTCTTTCGCTCATCAATGCATATATTGTTGTCAAATTATCCGGCAATTTAAGCTGATTCGCATTCTTTGGTCATAGAATTGTCAAGCTGACAAAAATTATGTTCACAAGGGCAAAGACTGAGAGTATTATTTCAGGATTCGCTGACGACTCTTTCATCCTCGTTAGAGTTCTCTATTATAATTATGTGTGATCCGCTTTCTCACAAACGCGCCAGCGAGGGTCAGAACGTCAGTTTATTGGCTGAATGCAGTTCCCGTGACTGCTCACCGGAACAAGAATTTAATCTTTATTAATGTTTACTCTATTTCAAATAGCACAGAGGTTGTCATCATGAACTGTCGCAATGACAAGAAAGTGCTATTTAACGAAAATAGTGTTTAGAGGTAATTCATGACAAACTTTTCAGATGCGGAAAAAGCACTGAGTGCAATGCTTAAGAATGTAGAGAATGGTAAAGGCCCACAGGAGGCCAGAACGGACTACCGCCAGACGCTGATTGATTTTGCTGATGAAGTTCCAGGCAGACAGCGAGCTGTTATCAAACGCATTCCGCTGCAAAAGATCAATGATCTCATCGCCGTTCTGAATGAATTTAAAGAAGAAGCACGTCAGGTGAGAATGACGGAGATTCTGGCCATGATGGAAAAAGATGGTGTGCATCCAGAAGAACTGTTTGATGGATCGTCAGCGGAAGAATAGTCTGATTGTGTTTGGGCTGAAAGAGAGTATTTAGAAATAGAAAAGGAGAGTCTGAGCTCTCCTTTTTTATTACGCTAGACTTACTGTGGTGATGTAGTCAACTTCATTCTTATATTTACGGACATTTCGTGAAAGCGTCCCTTTGGGTACGCCAAACCGTTTTTCTGCCTCGTAGCTTGATAAACCTTCGAAGACGACAGCTTCAACAGCGACGCGTTGATTTTGGGACTTGAAAATGCGATCCGCAATTACTTTATATTGTTCTCGTGTCATTGCCATAACTTCTCGCTTGTTATTCCTTATTAGGACTGCTGAGTATACCAATCCAGACAGTTCTGATTCGCGGAATCATAACAGCTATACCCTAACGTAAGCTTAATAAGCAGAAGTTTACTCGATAAGCATCAAGCCGCTTGGAATCGAGTCCCCATAAACACGTAAATTTTCCTCTTCAGTCAGTACCTTAACGTCCGAGACCATCACAACCCAAGATTCCGGCACTTTACTCTGTTCGAGTTTTTCGATGACTTCCTGACGTAAAGGATCATCAATATCCAGCGTTCTGTCACCAGTTTTCCGGCACATCATCACGGCTGCAAGTGCAATTTCTGGCTCTTTCCGCCAGTCATAATCCATGAGCTCGGGCAGGCAATAGGCGATATGCTGTGCAGTAAGCAGATTATGGCGACTACCATAAAGTGGGTGTCGGCATGCAATCCTGCCAATGGCCCACCAGTGTGCCTGGGCATACTGTGGCTTTTGCAAACGGGCAAATAACCATTCAATGAGCTGGAGTTTCTTTTCGAAAGAGAGACGTTCCAGCGAAGCAAGCAAACGCACCATTTGCTCATAGCCCTTTTCCTGCATTTCCTTACTGAGTTTTGGGTGACGTGCAGCACTTGGATTGATGTATTTTGCGATCTCTTTGTAAATCAGCTCTTGCTGTGTTTGATTCAAGCCACCGGCTATCCGGCGCCAGAAAATCCACCAGTCGTTCCAGCTCTGCGTTGATTGATGAAATTGCAGGCTTTGCTGATAAAGCGGCCAAATTTGATTGATACGCCAGTCATCTATCGGATCACCAAATCCGGGGCGTAAGGTAAATCCGGCCAGTTTCAGCCAGTTTCGCTCATGAACCGCCGATCGGCGGCGGCGCTTTTTGCTATCCAGTAAGGTATCCGCTAGGGGTCTCAGCGTGGACATGTCCCACTGTTCACGTTTTCCGAGAAGTGCTTCCAGGTCTGTGCGCAGGGACTTGGCGGGTTTATCATCAGCGTGCATTTTACTGCCGCCATAGGCTTTTTTGATCAGGGTTTCAGCCTGATCTAATTTTGCGGATTCCGGTGATTCTTTTGTCGCTTGGGTTGCCTTGGCTGATGTGTTTTTTCGGATACTGAATTCAACCTGCCAACGCTGCGCTGCATTTTCGGTACTGACACATTCAAGTTGCAGTGTGCCCACTTCGGTTAACTGGCAGGCGAGTGTCACGTCAACCCGTTCTTTTTGGTTAGCCGCCAGAGTGGCTCTGTCGGTTTCACTGTCCAGCGTGACAATAAATGGCGGCAAGGCAACTAAATGGTCGTGATCTAAGGGGGTGAGATCACCGGCCTGAACCGAAGTATCATCCGTCGAGGCAACCAGATTGAAGCGAACGGGTTCACCAAGGGTCAGCGCAAATTTTCGGTCGGGAAGCTGAAGCTCAATGCTTTCTTCGGTCCCCCGGGGGAGCAGGCATACACCCGAAGCAGGGGTGTGCTGATCCAGCGCCAGAAAGAATGAGCGGGCCGAGCCACCCCCAATTTTCAGTTGTGCGCCATGTCTGGCTTTACCATAAGCGACAGCACCAAATGCGACTGCTAAATCAGGGTGTGGGTTATCCAGCTGAGTGACTCTGTCACCTTTCCAGGCCGAGAAGATATCCAGCAAGCGATTCGACAGTAGCGGGCTGTTGAATACACCGCCATTGAGTAATACAGCGGGTGGAATGATGGTGTGGCTTTCATCGGCAAGGCTTGAGTGCGCAGACATGGCATCCCGGCAAACGGTTTGATGCTCACTGATGAATTGGGCCAGATGCTTTGAAATTGCCGGGTCAGCGGCGTAGGGGAGTCCAAATTCGACCACCGCACTCTGGCGTTTTTCCGGATGGGCTGCGATGTCAGAAAGCGGGAAGAAGCCATCGAGTGTGACTGCACGGGTTTGTTGCTGACTGAGCGCGGTTGATCGGCTGCTGCCAATTAATTTGGAACCACTGCCCAACAACGTAATATTCACGGACTCAGGTGCATGCTCTGCCAGCAGTTGCTCTTTTGCACGACGGGTTTGCTGGATGAGCTTTGATAGTGTGGCTGCATTGAGCCTTTGACCGCCTTGATTCAACTGGCTTTCTGCAATATGGGCCAGTGTGAGATCCAGATTATCCCCCCCAAGCATTAAGTGATCGCCTACGCCAACCCGGTCCAGCTTCAGTCTGTCATGCGCGTGGCTGACACGAATCAGGCTCAGGTCGGTTGTGCCGCCACCGACATCACAGACCATCAAGAGTGGTATATCTTTCAGTTGCGTTGCTGCCTGTTCCTGATGGCGCGTATACCAGTCATAGCATGCTGCCTGAGGTTCTTCGAGTAAGACGATGTTGTTCAGGCCAGCAAGTTTTGCCGCTTCAACGGTCAGGGCTCTTGCACTTTCATCAAATGAAGCCGGAATGGTCAGAACCACATCCTGCCCGGCAAGCTTGGCATCCGGATGATGATAATCCCAGCTCTGACGCACGTGATTCAGGTAGCTGGCACTGGCAATGACCGGAGATACTTTTTTCACCCCTTGGGCAGCAGCCCAGGGAAGAATGGGCTGATTGCGATCGACACCTGTGTGTGAAAGCCAGCTTTTTGCGCTGGTGACTTGCCGGCCTTCGACTTTGGAGCCAAGTTCACGGGCATATTCGCCAATGAGCGCTTCGGGAAAATCACCTTCAACCGGTGCAGGCGCCCAGGGCAGGACACATTGTTCCGGTGCAATTTCTCCAGGTGTCGGATGGTAACGGAATGAGGGGAGCAATGGCTTGCGCGACACTTCGCCGGGGCCGATGAGCTGATCAATGTCGAAAATTTTTACAGTTTCTTGCTGTAGGGTCGGGGTAATCGGGCAGTAAGCGACGACAGTATGCGTGGTGCCTAAATCTATACCCACCAGATAACGGGGAGAAGACATGTATAACTCCGTGCCTTTTTCCAATCAGATCCTGATGTGGATGGTGAAAACGGATCTCTGACTGCGGCTTGTTGTGATGATAATGCTGCTGCGGCCAGCTAAAGTAACGGCGCAATCAATGCGCCGTTAAAAAGAACAATGGAAGTTGATTAGTTGTCCCGGACATCAAACTCGACCTGCCATTTCTGGCCGCCGTCTGTCGGGATGGCTTCCAGGCACAAGGTACCCAGTTCAGTGACCCGGGCAGCCAATTTGACTGGGACAATCTGTCCGGCACTGCGGCCATCCGCGACTGGTAATGTCACTTGGATTGCAGGCAACTCTTCCAGCTCTTCCGGTTGCCACCAGTCCAGCAGGGTGCCGGGCAAATCTTCACGGCGCACTGTGGATCCAAAGAAGCGGAAGGTGACTGGCTGACCGATGATCAGGCCGAATTCCCTGTTTGGAACGTCGGCATGACTGCCTTCTTCCATGCCAAATGGCGCAACACACAAGGCTTCAACGGGCGGTTCCATTCCCGGAATCGCAGGCATCGCACTTTCAATGCCGACATAATAGCTGCTGGCAATCCCCCCGCGGATCCGAACGCCTTTGCCTTTCCGGACTGAGCCATAGTATGAAGCGCCATGGGCAACGGCCAGATCCAAATCCAGTCCTTGCAGACGCTTGGCTTCTGGGCTACCAGCTGTTGTCAGCCACTGATTGATGATCGACATCAAACGTGTTGCCAGCAGATCCGATTTGAGCACACCGCCATTAAACAGTACGGCTGTCGGACGGATAAAGCCATCGTGAATCTGTTCAAAGTGGTCAAACAGTTCATCGACCGCAGCAGACTGACGGCTCAGGAAGCCTGCAATGTGACGTGAGATTGCAGCATCCTGCGCATAGGGCAGGCCCATTTGAGTTAAAGCGCCGCGCTGCATTTCAACCGGATGTTCTTCTACACGGGTTTGCGGGAAGAAGCCTTCAACCAGAGTTTGCTGTACTTCGTCCTGCGTCAGTTCAGTCTGAAGGGTGCCGCTCAGAAGTTTTGAACCCCGACTTGGGACCACAATAGGTACAGCATTCAAATTGTGATCATTTAGCAGCGCTTCTTTGGCATCACGGCAGGCATGGGTGATGGCCTGAATTTGCCAGGGTTGCAGCTGTTTACCTTCCTGAGCCAGTTTGGCTTTCAACCGGTATGCCAGCGCCAGATCCATATTGTCGCCGCCCAAAAGGATATGATCACCGACCGCGACACGGTTCAGGGTCAGATTACCTTCTTCTTCGGTCACAGCAACCAGAGATAAGTCGGTTGTTCCGCCACCAATATCGACGACAAGAACCACATCTCCGACGCTCACCTGATCACGCCAGGTGTCATCGTTGTTTTTGATCCAGCTGTAAACAGCAGCCTGAGGTTCTTCAAGGAGCGTCAGATGTTTGAAGCCAACTTCCCGGGCGGCTTCAGCTGTCAGATCCCGTGCTGCTGGGTCAAAGGAAGCCGGGACGGTAATGGTCACGTCCTGATCAAACAATGAAGCGTCCGGATGCTGGTGATTCCATGCCTGAGCCAGATGCGCCAGATAGGCGCGGGTTGCTTCCAGAGGCGAGACTTTCGCGACTTCTTCCGGCGCATTGAGTGGCAGGAAAGCATCACGGCGGTTGACGCCACCATGGCACAACCAGCTTTTTGCACTGGCGATCAAGCGGATTGGTGTTTTGCTGCCCAGGTTTCTGGCCATGGCACCCACAAGAGCTTTCGGCTGCGCATCCCATGGCAGGGCAGTATCGCCCTGTGCCAGTTCAGATTCATGCGCCTGATACATAAATGAAGGTAGCTGAGACTTCTCTTCAACACTGCCCGGAGCGGTGAGCTGGGCAATTGGCATCACATGGACAGGGGCTTCGTCTTGTTGTAAATCAACATAAGACAGAACGCAGTGGGTCGTCCCGAGGTCGATTCCCACACTGAATTTATGTTCTTGAATGTCTTGCATTAGAGCTCAACCTCAGCAGCAGCCAGAATACGGGGATCGTGACCTTCTGCCATTTTGGGTAATTTTACTTCGGTGACTTTCCAGCCACGGTGAGTCAGGGTGCCGGTGAATGGCGCGCTGCCAACCACATTGCCGGTCAGGCGAACTTCAGCGGCGTTGAATCCTTCCGGTAGCGTGACACGGCTTTCTTCTTCTTCAACACGAACCGGCACAAAACGGAAGTACTCATCCAGGACTTTCTTTCCGCCTTCGTGAACCACGCGCGCAGCTGCACCGATTTCAGCATCGGCGAAGCCCTTTAAATCTTCCTGCATAAAATCGATGAATCGTGCTTCTTTCTGAAGCAGAGATAATAACTGCAGCGCCGCATCCGCTTCCGCAGTTTTCAGTTTTGACTCAACTTCAACGATCTTTTCGACTTCGACGATTTTCTCAACCGGTTTTTCGACTTCGACAATCTTTTCAACTTCGACTTCTTTCTCAACGATTTTTTCAACCTCGACTGGTTTACCCTTCTTGGTGACATATAAGAGTAAAAGGATCACAACCAGCGCGGCAAGCCAAGCGTGGCCCATATCAATCGTGGTTGGCATTGCGGATAAATCCACCGTCATGTTTGAAAAGTCTAAAGCCATATTCGTCTTCTCTTTGTCCGTGACAAACTGTCTTATTGGAAAAATTTGGCCGAATACTAACACAACAGATTGCTAATACAGCCAGTGAGCACGCTATTTTCGCGTGATTTACACGAGAAACAGCCCCTTAGGTTACTTTGCAACCAGGTCGTTATGACAAATTCCTGTCACTGACTGGTTCGACTTATGGTATTGGGGCAAGAAAACGGAACACAAGTCTCTTGAAAGCAATCTTTTTTACGACCCCATCTTCTTTTTAGTCTATTTTTTGACGCTTTGTGTAACCAGGCCGATGTGAACAGCGGAGAGAGCAGAATGCTTTGCAATATGATTTGCAAGTTGCAACTCATCGCAAAATGAAAACGTCATTCAGGGATAATCAAGGACTGATTTTATTTCAGTCAGGTTCTCTTCGATCCAGTTTTTGTTGATGGCGCCCCAGTCCAGTACCTCATATCGCCCGATCCGGTTTCTTTCGCCTTCGGTTTGTCTGAACTGGCAGACAATATCTAAGTCTGACAGGCTTTTGATTGTATCCTGAGCGGTTCGTCTGGGCATGCCTGTGTATTCAATCAGGGCCGGGACGGTGGCAATGCCTTTATCGATCAGGTGGGCCACATAGAGACGGCGGTAAAAGCTTGATTTTGTTTTATTAATGGACATAGTTGCAGTGTGAACTCCCTTTACGTTTGGCAAGAAAGTCAGGTTAACACTAATTTCGGCAGGGATGAACGGGTATGAGGCGGTCGCAGAGAAACTGTCAGCTTTTTTGACAATGTTCAAGCAGGGCTCATTGGCTGCAACAGCTAACATGTTGAAATGGAGCGATGTGAAAAAGCTGGCCCGATTCATGCTTATATTTATGCATCGATGAGACAGAGAACTGTCCACAATCATTCCGATGTGTAGAGGGAGCCTTTTATCACTGCTTCAGGGCTTAGGGGACGCGCTGAATATTTGCGGGGATAAGAGATAATAATAAGAAATGAATAAAACTATAATTTCAACTGGGCCACCTTCGGGTGGCTTTTCTTTTTGGATGGCGTGCGCATCACATCGAGCGGAAACAGCGAATCTTGCATGCTGAGGATGCTGGTATACAATACATTGTTCTTTTCCTGTCTGCCGTGACGATAGACAGCGCAGGCTTGGCTTTAAACAATAAGGAAAATCGTCTCTGTTATGAGCAAATTGACGGCACCGGCATTCAAAGCCGAGTTTCTCTTCCCACGCTACTGGCCGACTTTGCTGATGTTTGGCACCATGATGCTCATCAGTTTACTTCCGTACCGCATACAGTTCCTGATGGGTAAGGGCATTGGCAGGCTTGCCATCAAATTGATGAAAAAACGGCGTTTTACGATTGAGCGTAATCTTGAACTGTGTTTTCCGGAGATGACACCGGAAGCACGAAAAGTCATGATTCAGAAGAATATCGATAATGCGGGGCTGGCATTGTTTGAAACCGGTATGGCCTGGTTCTGGCCTGAGTGGCGCATCAAACGCCATGTGCGTTTTGAGGGTGTGGAATATCTGGATGAGCTGAAGGAGCAGGGGCGGGGTGTCTTGCTGGTTGCGGCACATTCCATGAATCTGGAAATCGGTGGCCGTGCTTTTGGTGTCCGGGCTCCGGGCGTGGGTGTTTATCGCCCGAATAACAACCCGTGCTTTGATTATTTTCAGTTTAAAGGTCGTGTCCGTTCGAACCGTTACATGCTGGATCGGAAAGACGTGAAAGGCATGCTGCGGGCACTGCGAGAAGGTGAGCGCGTTTGGTACGCTCCGGATCATGACTATGGCCCGCGTCGATCAACGTTCGCGCCTTTCTTTGCGGTCGATAAAGCCTGTACAACCACAGGCACCAGCATTCTGGTGGATGCAACCGACTGTGCCATTGTGCCGATCGCGATCATTCGGGATACTGATAACGGTTTGTATACTCTGAAGATCTTTAAGCCGCTTGAAGGTTTTCCGCACAAAGATCCAGAGGCAGCAGCTGAGTTTATTAACCGCAATGCCATTGAGCCGATTATTCAGGAAGCGCCTGAACAATATATGTGGTTGCATCGGCGCTTTAAAACGCGTCCTGAAGGTGAAGCGTCATTGTATTCATGAACAAACAAAAGGCCCGTATGACGGGCCTTTTTCATCTGACGGGGTGAGTCGCTGCGATCAGTCGGTCAGCGTCCCCGCCTGATAATCCCGAATCGCCTGTTCAATTTCATCCATGGTATTCATCACAAACGGACCATAGTGCACAACGGTTTCGTGGATTGGCATCCCGGAAAGCAAGAGTAATCCAGTGTCTTCCAGCGCGGTCATGGCGAGTCCTTCTCCGGCTTCCAGCATCACCAGCTCTCCTGCTACGGCCTGTTTGCCTTCAATTTCAATCGCACCCTGATAGACATACAGCATGGCCTGGAAATCCGGATTCAGGCATGAATTCAGATGCGATCCTGCGGCTGCCCGCCAGTCGGCAATGGTTGTGGGGACACCGGTTTCCTGTAGCGGACCGGTAATCGTATCGCCATCAATCGTCAGATCACCGGCGATCACCCGGATCAGGTTGTTCTCGCCGAGCTGTTTTTCTGCAATGACTTCCGACTGAAAGTCGTGATACTGCGCGGGCAGCATTTTTTTACTGGCAGGCAGATTGATCCAGATCTGAAAACCGTGGAGCTGTCCATCAGACATCATGGGCATTTCACTGTGAATCACGCCACGTCCCGCAGACATCCATTGTGCGCCGCCGTCTTTCAGCTCACCCGTATTGCCCAAATGATCCTGATGCTGGAAGTGACCCTTGAGCATATAGGTCAGGGTTTCAATGCCACGGTGCGGATGTGGCGGAAAGCCGCCAATATAGTCAGCCGCCTGATCGGACTTAAGTTCGTCGATCATCAGAAAGGGTGAAAAAGCAGCATTATCAAAGCCATGTACCCGTTGGATTTTTACGCCGTCACCATCGGATGATGGGTGCGAACGCTGGATACTTTGAATTCCTCTGATTGCCATAATTGCCTCCAAGTCTCTGGTACCGGGATTTTCCGGTCGTTGGAGAGCAGTGTACGCCGGGTAGAGTCCCCAGAACAGTTCAGCCCGGCGAACAGGATATTAGAAAAAATCGAATAAGCGTGTGTTCCGCATTCACAGGCTTGGTTAGCTGTGTAACCGGCTTTGAATGCGCTGCCAGGCTTCACAGGCTTCACGAAACTTGTCGGCGTCACCGGAAGGGCGGTCGGGGTGCCAACGCAGTGCCAGTCTGCGCCATTGGCGGCGAATTTGAACCGGACTGGCGTCAGCCGGCAGTTCTAAAATGGCCAGATCGTGATGCCAGGAAACATTATTGCTGACATTGCGCTGCCCAATATGCTGCTGATAGCGTTTCCAGAACGAAGACAGCAGTTCACGAATGGCGTCCCCGTCGGTTTCATAGTTTTGCCAGTCCAGATAGTATTCTCTGAGTGGATCCGCGGTATCAATCTGCTGGGTCCCTGTGTTGGTCATCAGCCGGATATCCATTGCATGCGCTTGCAGCCATTGCTCCGGTAACAGCATTTCCTGTAATTGATACAGGGCATTCATCAGCAGAAAGTTGCGCTTGAATAAGTCCTGATCAGGCGCGTCATCCAGCGTTTTCATTAAGTCCTGCTGCTTGAGTGCATCGGCCAGCGTATGAACCATCCAGCCATCATGCTGTTTTTCCAGGATGCCAAGTATAGGCCAGATCAGCGGGTTTTCCGGTTGTTCATCGCTGTGGCGTTCGGGCAGAGTCATGCAAATTTCCGTTCGTTATCAGATAAAGTCATACCAAGCTGTTTTGTTGAGGATCAAACACTTGGACTCTAGCAAACTCGTGTCCAGGACAGAAAGAAATCTCTCGGTAAATCACAGATAGGGGAATCGGTGTCACAGCCTGAGCACGATTCGTATGAAACAAAGTGATAACTCAAATAAAAATAAGCCGGGCGAATGAATCAGCCCGGCTTGCAGGTGCCTGAAATCAGGTCGAACGATTACTCAATTGTAACGCCGTAGTATTTCTGAACACACTTGGCGTAGTCGCCTTTTTTCAAAGTGGTATGTGCGGTTTGGTAGCCTGACTCAATCCGGCAGGCGAAGCTGCTGCCACCCGGATTATTCGGGTTGTAGCTCCAGTCATTTTCCCAGTACAGGCCAAAAGTGCTGTCACCGGTTTTCTTAAAGGCTTTCATCCCTGCGCAGCCGAGCTGCTCATCGGCAGGCACTGGCACACCCAGTGCTGCAGCATGGCCCTGATAGTATTTGATACGATTAACTGACTGCGGTTTTTCCGTGTCCAGCGTACATTCAATGCCACCATTGATAATCATGGTGGTGACGCCAAAGCCAGGGACACGCTTTTCAGCGATGTCGGTTGCGGTGGGCTGCCAGGTACCATCAATCACGTGGAGCATTGAAGGTTTCGGAGGCTGCGGATAGACAAAGAAGAACACAGCAGATGCCAGATTCAACCAACTGCTGGCAACGCGATCCGGATCTTGAAGCAGTACATTGACATCATTGAAAATGAAGTCGGAGAACGGACCGTAGTTATAGTGATAAGACAGCTGTTTCGCGCCGCGTCCGAAGTACTTCACATAGCTGCCGTCTGGGTTTTTCCCGCATGGCCACTGTTCAGTCTGCCAGTTGGTGGCTGCACATTCGCTGTTATAGCCACAGGAAGATGGATCATCCGAACAGCCGGCTTCACGGACAAAATACAAACCTTGTCGCCATTCTTCAAACGGGGAGTGCGGGTTATGCGCGCCGGTTTCCTGGGTGAAGTGAGCAAACATCACCGCCAGCGATTTTGCACAAATGTCATCCGACTGCGCAGCACGCGAGTCGGTATACGTGGCACAGAATCCTTTGAATTTTGCGACGGCTTTCAGGAAGTTGGTGTAGGTATAGGCTGCATTTCGTTCCGGAAACAGTTGATCCCATTTTTGTTCGTTGATCAGCGTTTCGACCCGTTTCACGTTATCCGGATTGGTTGAAGCGCCTGGCAGGACGGCATCCACAATGGCGTTATCACGTGTGCTAATTGATTCAAGCACCTTGGTGAATTCCGGAGCGCTGGTCAGCTCAGCTTCACGGGCATCCAGAAAGGCTTTGCTCATGATGTAGCTGCCATCCGGGTTCTGGCCGATGATTCCGTTGGCAGGATCCGGCGTTGGTTCTGGATCAGGTCCGGGACCCGGGCCTGGATCCGGGTTGTTGTCGACACTGACCCATTCCCAGACACCAGTGCTGGGGGATGCATCCGGCGCTTCGCCTTGTGTCCACCACTTGGCTTTGTAAATCTGGCCACTGTAAGAGACATGATCGCCACCCACATACACGGCGCTGGCCTGATAAGCGGGATAACTGGTAGAGGCAGATGTAACCTGCGTGTTCACCGATTGCCAGGCATCGTTCAGATAGGCGTCCGGTGCTTCATTTTCTGTGAGGCGTAATGCCTGATAGGTGACACCCTGATAAACCACCTGTTCGCCAGCCTGATAAACACCACTGGCATTATAATTCGCGGTGGCTAATACGCTGGCAGAAAATAAGGCGCTACTGACCAGTAAGGTCTTGAGCGTCCTTTGCGGGAAGCGATTGTTCATGATTGGTTCCTTAAGTGCAGTAACCCGGCAAACTGGCCGGAAAAATAGACTGTTTCAAGGTAACCCTTTCAGAAGAAATTTCCTGCAAGGAATAAACAATATGCGAGAGGATTCAACGGTGTTGAGTGTATGCACTAAGTCGTTGCTCTGAATCTGTGATACTGAGCAATAACTTAATTGGTGGCGGATAAAAAGTGAGGCTATTGTTTGAAACAGGAAGGCTGAGATTGCCTTCCTGTTGAGCGTGCTGGGAGATTAATCACGGAAATTGTCGAACTGGAAAGGCTTGTCCAGTTCTTCAGAATTTCGGATCAAAGCCATCACCGCCTGAAGATCATCACGCTTTTTCCCGGTGACACGAACTTGCTCACCTTGAATAGATGCTTGCACCTTGATCTTGGATTCTTTGATCAGCTTGACGATTTGTTTCGCAATCGGGGTATCGATCCCTTGCTTAAACACGGCATCCTGAGAAAAGGTTTTGCCGGAATGCACAATTTCTTTGGGTTCCATGGCACGTGCATCCACACCACGTTTAGCAAGGTTTGCACGAAGGATGTCACGCATTTGCAGGATCTGGAATTCAGCTTCTGCAGAGATTTTCACAACCTCTTTATTCAGACTGAAAGACGCTTCAACATTCCGAAAATCAAAACGTGTATCCAGTTCACGGTTGCTGTTGTCGACTGCATTTTTCAGTTCCACAGTATCGACTTCAGAGATGATATCAAAAGAAGGCATGATTTAATTCCTGCTCATCATTGTTTAATGGGCGCTTTATAACATAAAACCCGGGCGAAAAGGTAGTGAGTGTCAGCGCGCTTGCTGGGTTTTTACGGCAGAAGCCAGCATTTTAATCATATCGATAGTGTCTTCCCAGCTCAGGCAGGGATCCGTGATGGACTGTCCGTAAGTCAGGCCGTGCTGCAATCCCTCTTCCAGAGACTGGTTGCCTTCTACGATAAAACTTTCTGCCATGATTCCCGCAATGAACTGGCTGCCATCCATGATCTGGCGGCAGATATCGGCGGCGACATCTAACTGACGCTGATGCTGTTTCTGGCAGTTCCCATGGCTGAAATCGACCACAAGACGGGTCGGTAAATCGACATCTGCCAGTGCCGTGCAAGCTGCTTGAATATCTTCCGCATGATAGTTTGGCATTTTGCCGCCCCGGAGGATGATATGGCCATGCGGGTTGCCCGCCGTTTTGTAGATCGTCATTTCACCGTTTTTGGCCGGGGAGCAGAAAACATGCGGCACCCGGGTTGCCCGAATGGCATCAATGGCGATTTTCACGTTCCCGTCGGTGCCGTTTTTAAAGCCGACCGGGCAAGACAAGGCAGAGGCCATTTCACGGTGAATCTGTGATTCTGTGGTTCGGGCACCAATTGCCCCCCAACTGATCAGATCCGCAATATACTGGCCGGTGATCATATCTAAAAATTCAGTTGCCGTGGGCATGCCCATTTGGTTGATATCAAGCAGAAGCTTCCGGGCTTTATATAAGCCGGCAACTAAATCCAGACTACCATCCAGATGGGGATCTGAAACCAGACCTTTCCAGCCGACCACAGTCCGTGGTTTTTCGAAATAGGTGCGCATGACAATGCAAAGCTGATCCTGATATTGCTGTTTCAGTACCAGTAAACGTTGTGCATAGTCCAGCGCTGCTTCCGGATCGTGAACAGAGCAAGGGCCGACGACGACAAGCAGTCGCTGGTCTTTTCCGGTCAGAATGTTTTCGATGTCGAGGCGGGATTGATCAACGTGATCGGCAATGGCATCTGTAATGGGGTGCGCGGCTTCGACTTCATCCGGGGTGGGCATCCGACCCAGACTCACAGTGCGAAGTTCATCGGTTTTTCTTGGCATAATACGCCTGTATTCAGGGATAACATCATGACGGGTAAAGATAGCTTAAAAGCCTTCAGGAATAAACCAAACGTTTTATTTGTCTTGTGTTTACGGCGCTCTGGTCTGGGTCATTCAATCTGATGAATCCTTTTCATGCCTTCAATTCGAGATTGTCAGTCACGAAAAAGAATTGCTATGTTGATGCATTAAAAATAGTCAAACTGACGGATTATCGTAAGGGAGAATCGAGACATGGAAGGCTCGCAGACACAGTTAACACAGGTTGAAACATGGGAAGTCGCATCAAGCTGTGCCCAATTAAACGTGCCGACCGCTGAAGCGGCAAAGATTGGTCTGGTTACGCTGGATGGCTTGTTTCAGGAGATGGGGATCGATTTTGCGGCGTTTTGCTGCCCCGAAACTCTGAATGCGGAACAAAAAGCAGATTTGAATCGGATGAAAAACAATCAGCCAGCCGCGGGGAAGTGGGTGGATAGGCTAGTGGCTGTCCTGTCTGATTTTGCGCAAAAGCATATTGCCGCCGGGATCACTCAACCGGTTCTTCAGCTCAGGCTGAGCGGGGCAGAAATTATGGAACCGTCTGTTCTGGCTGAAGATAATCCCATGATGGGTCTGCGGGGTGTGTCTCGTTATCTCCACCCGACCTGGCGTGAAATTTTTGCGCTTCAATGCCGGATTGTGAAACGTCTCCGGCATGTGACCGGGGATTTGCCACTGGCGATTGTTGTGCCTTTTATCCGGACATACAGTGATGCGGCTTCTGTCCATGATTTACTGGCCGAGCATGGATTGTTCCGAGGGAAATCGGGACTGCAAGTGTATTTTATGTGTGACTTACCCGCCAACGCCTTGATGGCAGATAAGTTCCTACATTATTTTGATGGCATGGTTGTGGATATGGCGCAACTGGCCTGTTTCACAGCGGGTATAGATCCAGACAATCAGACGTTGAATTACGCTGTTCACGATCATGACGCCGTGTTGTTTCAGGCTCAGCATGCGTTGAAAATGAGCCGTGCGGTCAGTAAACCCTGCACCTTGCTCATGAGTGAATCTGTACGCCAGTCGGCAAAATGTCAGCGCTGGCTTCAGGAACAGGATGTCTCCCGGCTATTGCTGGGTTAGTTTTCTTCAGGCGCTCTATTGAGCGCCTGTTCGATGATTCATGAAGAACAACTGATTTCCAGTGTTTTTCCCCATTGGGGTGGCCTGACAGCAAGATGACTGAATTGCGGATGCTCGTCATAAGGATTGACGAGCACGTTCAGCAGATCTTCAACCATTTTATGATTCCCGTTTTCCGCTTGTTCAATTGCCTGCTGCGCCAGATAATTTCGCAGTATATATTTTGGATTGTGCAATCGCATCAGTGTCTGACGCGCGCTGTCTTCCTGAGTTTCAAGGGTCAGTCGTTCGGCATAAGTGTTCAGCCAGGTTTGCAGCGGAGCCAGGTCTGAAACCAGCTCCGCAAATGCAGGAGTACTTTCGGAAAGCGATTCAGCCGGAATACCCGACAGTGTTCTGAAAAACAAGGTGTAGTCAACGGACTGACTGGCCAGCAAATCAAACATCTGGCTGAACAGGGCGCTGTCTGATTCATGTCGCTCAATCAGCCCCAGCTTGTTTCGCATACGAATGCTGTATTCCTGCTGCAGTCTGGGTTGATAGCTGTGCAGGGCTGTGTCGATCGCTTCTTTATCCAGTAATGGCGTGAGCGCATAGCCCAGTGCGGATAAGTTCCACATCGCAATCGAAGGCTGCTGATTAAAAGCGTATCGACCTGTGTAATCCGAATGGTTGCAGATAAATCCCGGGACATAGTCATCCAGAAAACCGTAAGGTCCGTAATCAAACGTCAGCCCCAGGACCGACATATTATCGGTATTCATCACGCCATGAGCGAACCCGACAGCTTGCCAGTCCGCGATCAGAACAGCGGTTAAATCGACAATGCGCTGAAACATGGCTGCATAAGGAGAGGCATGTGCCCGTAAGTCTGGGAAGTGGTGTTTGATCAGGTAATCTGCCAGCAGCTTCAGA
Source organism: Photobacterium sp. 1_MG-2023 (assembly GCF_030547945.1). Lineage (NCBI taxonomy): Bacteria > Pseudomonadati > Pseudomonadota > Gammaproteobacteria > Vibrionales > Vibrionaceae > Photobacterium > Photobacterium sp. 1_MG-2023. Next base: position 21,877 of record NZ_JAUORR010000030.1, read on the forward strand.
TCATCATGGCGCTGGGTATAAAACAAGTATTCAAAGTGACCAAATCGCAGATGGCTTTCTGCCACCCGAACCAGCGTCGCACCTTTTTCGGTTTTCTCGCGGTAAACAGGCGTGTCACTGGCGAAAACGGCCAGTGCATGGGTAGTTTGAATCCCCAGTCCTTTCATGGCCGCGCTGGCCAGATATTCCCGGAGACTGGAGCGCAGCACGGCGCGTCCGTCTCCCATACGGGAATAAGGCGTCTGCCCGGAACCTTTCAGGTGAATATCCCATTTTTTTCCGGCGGAGGTCAGCGCTTCACCCATGAGTAACCCCCGTCCATCCCCAAGGTCAGGATTATACTGGCCAAATTGATGGCCGGTATACTTCATGGCCAGCGGTTCAAACCCGGGCAAATCATCATTGCCGGTAAACACATCCACGAAGTATGCAGTGCCAGCTTCTGCCGGGTCCAGCTCAAGCAGATCGCAGATGAGAGGATTCACACTGACCAGATAAGGGTTATCCAACGGCTGTGGGATCACGCGTGTCCCGAAGTGGCTGGGTAACTCACTGTAAGTGTTATTGAAAATCAGTTCGGAGAGTGTTCGCATGCGTGCCGCCATGAAGAAGGATAGAGGCCACTAGGGTAACAAGATGTGGCCGGTTAACAAGAGACAAAAAGCAGGGTTGTTGGCCTCTGCTGATTTGAGAAGAGGCCGATAAGGCTGTCAGTGAATCTGAGCTTAATCAATTGCTTCAATGTCAACGATTTTGGAACGGTTCAGGATGATTTTCCAACGCTGAATTTTGGGCTCCTGACCTTCGTCACTTTCACGGGTGATCAGGTTCACCAGATGCCTTTTTTCTACGGACTCGCGTGCCACCTGACCATCCCGCACCACATAAATCTTTTGAGAGCCTTTCTCCATCAGTGTGGACAGAAACCGCAGATCAAACAAAATGGATTCTTTGGTTTGTTCATAGCCGGTCAGAAATTTGGTCGTCGACATTCGCGTGGTGCTTTTGTAATGCAGAATGGCTTCTTCTTTCGCTGAAACCTTGTGTTTCCGGGCTTTTTTGACGTCATCTTCCAGCGTGTCGTATTTCAAATATTCCAGCCATTCAAGCTGCCGGCCAATCAACTGATTACTATTGCTATCAATAAACTGCTTACGCCACTTGGGTTTTCCCTTACGGACCCAGCGCCACAAGGCTTGCTTGAGGTCATCTTTGAAGACTTCGCGGGCTGCATAAATGACCGAAAGGACCAAGATAAAGGACGCAGTAATGTCGCCGAGGACACCGCGCGCTTCAATGAGCATGATGGTGACAAAAATCATCACGAAGCCTGCCGCAAAACCAGTCACCACTTTCTTGGTGGTATTCCCCAGTTCAATGGTGTTTTCTTTCATGGTAACTGGGTACTCGATTAAGCGCCGCAGCAGACGCATTTTGTTCGACATCCGGGTGGGATCGGCCGAGGCGCGTTCTGAGTTGTAATGATTCGTTAAGCGGTGATCCGATTCAGATTGACAAAACTCCAGATACTGGTTTTTGATCTCGCCATAATTTTCTGCCCGGGGCAGGTGCGCAACCAGCGATAAGAAGCGTTGTTCAGTAAACCACGACAGGTAATTGTCGATGTTTTGATAGTATTTCAGCAGTTCTTCATCGCTCGGGACATTCCGGCGAAGCCGCTTCAGGATCCTGGAAGAAACCTGCACAATTTCTTCCAGCTCTTCTGTGGTCCGTTCAACTTTTTCATCCAGCAACTGGTGGACGGTTTCTTCTAATGCGACAGCGAACTGGTAAGCAAACAGGCTCAGGCTTAAACGGTATTGCCCCGAAGACAGGTTTCCCCGGCTGGCTAACCGGCTGTGAACCAGTGGCAGGTGGTGTACATCACTGAAATAGGTCCGTTTACCGTGAATCACGTTATGGTAAAACTCGTCTTCCGCCATGATATTGGCATTCAGGCCAAGCTCACCGGGAATAAAAAGAAAAATATCAAGCTGACGATTTTTTGCCTCATGGATGACATGGGACAACTTCAGGTTATGGCCATCTTTCTTTTCAACGGTGATCACTTTACGGATATTCCTCTCAATTTTATGTAATTCAGTAATTCTAGTTGAACAAGAGGTGAAATAGCACCACTTGACAATCACTTATGGCCTGAAAGCGGTTTTTTTGCTCAGAAAATCCCATTTTGGTCAGGCAGGCGGAATCAACATCACGTATAATACGCGATTCGAAAATTGCGCAGCCGCTGCTGTACTCACTGAATGCTGTCAGTCCGTGCAGTATCGGGAGACCAAGGCGGATAGTCGCCGGATGATATTACCCTGAGAGTGACATATTTATGATAAAAATTGGTCAGTTCAACACGTTAGAAGTCGTAAAAATGGTAGATTTTGGCGTGTTTCTGGATGGTGGTGAGGACTTTGGCAATATTTTGCTGCCGAAGTCGTCCGTTCCTGAAGGAACATCTCTGGGAGATACGCTGGAAGTATTCGTCTATTTCGACTCGAATGATGAGATCATCGCAACAACCAAGCAACCGCTGGCACAAGTGGGTGATTTTGTGCAGCTCAAGGTTGTGGGCATTTCTGGCGTCGGTGCTTTTGTCGACTGGGGACTGGAGAAAGATCTGCTGGTGCCGTTCAGTGAGCAGCGTCGTCGTCTGGAAGTCGACCAGAAGATTATGGTACGCGTTTATACGGACAAAGCTTCTGGTCGTATTGTCGGTTCCACCAAATTTAACCGCTTTCTGGACAAAACACCGCCACAGTATCAAGTCGGCCAGGAAGTTCAGGTGCTGATCGCAGAAGTATCTGACCTGGGTTACAAAGCCGTGATTGAAGACCAGCACTGGGGTCTGATCTTCAAAACTGAATCGTTCGGCAAACTGTTTGTCGGCAAGCGTTTGAAAGCCTACATCAAAGAGATTCGGGCTGATGGAAAAATCAGTCTGTCACTGCAAAAAGCCGGTAAGGCGAAAGTTGATGATTTAGCGGATAAAATTCTGTCTGAGCTGGCACGGCAGGGTGGCTTTATTGCACTGAGCGATAAATCCTCACCAGAAGATATTTTCCAGGTGTTCCGGACCAGCAAAGCGACCTTCAAGAAAACGATCGGTGGCCTCTATAAGAAAGGGCTGATCGTGATCGAAAATGGTGGCATTCGTCTCAACGATAACTGAAAATTCTGCATTTTTTGTCTCAAGCCGGTGATCATCACCGGCTTTTTTGTGACGCATGTTATTCCCTCGTTTTCATAATCAGCGTATGTTTGTCTGGTTGGGCCTGACCTTTGAGGGAAGGCTGGGGTGGCTAAGGAATAAAGCCATCATTCGTTATCGTGTTAGGTGCCCATCCAAGGTTAATCAACCTGACATCATCTCGTGTGACAAGGAAACAACATGCAAGGAATGAAGATGAAAGCACTGGCAGCAGGGATTACGCTGCTGCTCTCTGGTGCCACGTTTGCCGCCGAAGTCCCGGCTGGCGTCCAATTAGCTGACAAACAGGAAATTGTCTGGAGCCTGGGCTCTGAGGTGCCAACGCTTGATCCGACGATGACCGCTGATGACTCCAGCAGCAAAGTCATCAGCGATCTGTTTGACGGCCTGGTTTCAGAAGATACCGAAGGGAATATTATTCCGGCGTTAGCATCGCACTGGGAAACCTCAGCGGACGGTAAAACCGTGACTTTCCATCTGCGAGACGGCCTGCAATGGTCAAATGGTGAACCCCTAACGGCTGCCGATTTTGTGTATAGCTTTCAGCGAAATGCTGATCCGGCATCAGCAGCGCCTTATTCCTGGTATCTGGCAACAGCCAATATCCTGAATGCACTTGAAATCACAGACGGCAAAAAAGCAAAAGAAACATTGGGCGTGAAAGCGTTGGATGAACACACAGTCCAGTTTACGTTAACGCAGCCAACGCCTTATTTTGTGAAAACACTGTCTCATCCATCGACGTTCCCGGTGTACCGGAAGGTTGTTGAGCAATTTGGTGATAACTGGACACGTCCGGAACATATTGTCAGTTCTGGTGCATATACACTGACCAACTGGGTCGTGAATGAGCGGATTGATCTGGTGCGAAATCCGAAATATTGGAATGACGCCAAAACAGTGATCGATAAAGCGGCTTATCTTGCGATTGAAAACCAAACGGCTGAATACAACCGCTACCGAACCGGTGAAATCGATATTACATCGACCTTCCCGCTGGAACAGTATAAGCAGATCAAAAAAGAGCGTCCGGATGAGTTACTGACCATGCCGTCGCTGGCGACTTACTATTATCTGTTTAATTTAGAGAAGAAACCGTTTGATGATGTCCGTGTGCGGAAAGCTCTGGCGTATGCCATCGATCGGGATGTGGTGACGAATATTATTCTGGGTCAAGGGCAGATTCCTGCCTACGGGGTAACACCTCCTGCAGTGGCTGGTTTTGATGCTCCGGTATTGCCTTGGTCCAAACTGAACCAGAAAGAGCGGAATCAGAAAGCAAAAGCATTGCTGGCTGAAGCGGGCTTCAGTAAAGATAAGCCGCTGAAATTTGAGCTGGTTTACAACACCAATGAAGCGCATAAAAAACTTGCGCTGGCCATGATGTCCATGTGGAAACAAAGCCTGCCGGTTGAAGTGGATCTGGCGAATCAGGAATGGAAAACGTTCTTAGAAAAGCTGGCACAGAAAGATTTTGGTCTGGCTCGTTATGCCTGGGTGGGAGACTACAACGAAGCATCGACTTTTCTGTCTTACTTTGAAAGTAAAGGGATGAACTATTCCCGTTGGGCGAACCAGGCGTATGATCAGGCCATGGCCAATGCACTGGCGGCAACATCGGAAACAGAACGGAACAAGTTTTATCAGGAAGCTGAGCAGATTTTCTCGGAAGAGATGCCTGCGATTCCGCTATATTTCTATACCAAAACCGTCATGAAGTCGCCGAAAGTCGGGGGATATTCGACCACGAATGCATCGGCATACCGGTATACACGTGATCTGTACCTGATGAAGTAAGTGAGCGTGCCTGAAAAAGGGGGCGTAAACGAATGAGAAAAGAGCCTGATACAGGCTCTTTTTTTCAGCATATATTTCAATTGCACACCGGACAGGCGGGCTGTTTCATTAACTTCATTTCCTGCCAGTGCATGGTCATGGCATCCAGCATCAGAATTTTTCCGGTGACAGGCGTTCCCATGGCTGAAATCACTTTAATGGCTTCCATGGCCTGAACGGCTCCGATGATACCGACCAGCGGCGACATGACACCGGCTTCAACACAAGTCAGATTCTGTTCTCCGAACAAGCTGCTCAGGCAGGCATAACAGGGTTCTTCTGCTTGATAGGTGAAGACACAAACCTGGCCTTCCATACGAATGGCGGCACCAGACACCAGAGGCGTCTGCGTTTGATGGCACAAGCGGTTGAGCTGATTGCGGGTTGGCAAATTATCAGAGCAATCGACAACCAGGGTGTGCGACTGAATCAAAGCCAGCAGGGCGGCGTCATCCAGTCGCTCAGCAATGGTGTCGATCTGAGTGTGCGGGTTCAGCCGTGTCAGCGCCAGTTTTGCCGATTCAACTTTCAGCATGCCAACGGTTTCATCGTGATGCAGCACTTGCCGTTGCAGGTTTGACAGTTCGACTTTATCGTCATCGATCAGGGTCATGTGACCGGTGCCTGCTGCGACCAGATACTGGCTGGCAGCACAGCCTAATCCACCAGCGCCAAGAATCAGGATCCGGGCGGCTTTCAGTGCCTCCTGTCCTTCAAAATCAAATTGCCGCAAAATAATTTGCCGGTTATAGCGCAGCATTTCCTGATCAGATAATTCTTCCATTCTGACTCCTGCTTACCGTCCGTTAATGCATGGTGGCGTTGAAGGGCTCAATCGTCACGATTTCACCGGGCTGAACTTTGCCGCGATCCTGTTCCAGAATCACCAGACAGTTCGCCTGATGCATGGAACTGAAAGCCCCGGAGCCCTGATTGCCTGTGGTCACGACTTCAATCTGACCCTGCGCATTCACCCGGTAGATCCCGCGCTGGAAGTCTGTTCGCCCCGGACGTTTTTTGAAAACGGTGCCAGCGACAGCAGGCAGGCGTTGCGGCGCCTGATACTGAGTATGGCCTGAAAGCTGTGCCAGCATTGGCTGGACAATCTGATACAGGGTCAGCATGGCGGAAACGGGATTGCCTGGCAGCCCGCAGAACCAGGTTTCATTCACTTTTCCGAACGCAAAAGGTTTGCCGGGCTTCATGGCAATTTTCCAGAAACCAACTTCCCCTTGTTTGGTCAGAATATCCTTGGTGTAGTCGGCTTCGCCGACGCTCACACCCCCTGAAGTAATCAAGACATCTGCCGCGCTGGTGGCTTGGGTAAATGCTGCGTCGAGTTGTGCCGGATCGTCCGGAATGATGCCCAGATCCAGTACCTCACATCCAAACTGTTTCAGCAGTGCGCGAATGCCGTAGCGGTTACTGTCGTAGATTTGTCCTGCAGCAAGCGGTTCACCCAGCGGGCGCAGTTCATCGCCGGTGGAGAAGAAAGCCACTTTAGGACGCATGAACACAGGGATTTCTGCAATACCCAGCGAAGCAATTAAGGGAAGCTCTCTTGCCGTCATTCGGGTCCCTTTGGCTACGACGATTTCACCCAGGTGAATATCATCACCAACGGGGCGAACATTGTCGCCAGCGTGCGGGCGAACCAGAAAGCGGATTTGATCGCCATTCGCTTCGGTTTCTTCCTGCATGATCACGGTATCTGTACCGGCAGGTAATTCAGCGCCTGTCATGATGCGGATACATTGACCGGGCTGGCATTCACCGGAGAACGGCGTGCCCGCGAAAGACTGGCCTGCCAGTGTCAGCGTGTCACGGGCATCGAGTCCAGCCCGTTTCACGGCGTAACCATCCATGGCGGAATTGGCGAAAGGCGGGACATTGATGGGCGAAATCACATCAGCAGCGAGGACTCGTCCAAGGGTCTCCTCGAGTGGTAAGTGTGTTGTATGGCTGATGGGTTGGACGACATCCAGCATTCTTTGGATTGCTTCTTCGACCGGCATCAGGCCTGGTGCCTCACATACTCCCATGATGTTCTTCCTTCGTCGATATGCTTAATTGCTGACTATTATGACAAAAAAATCTCTGCAGAACGAATGGCCCGAACAATTTCGGGGTGTAATTCATTTGAAATACGGGTATCCTTCGGGCTCAGTGTTTACTGGCAAGGCAGAACAGGCTTGAATCCCGGCCTGAGCCAGTTGGAGGAGAGTATGACAGCATTAAGCGAATCAGCATTGAAAGTCCGTCAGGCGCTTGAAGCACGTGGGCTGGAAACACCGATGACAGATAAAGTCGTCGATCAGGCCGAGAAAAAAGAGCGTATCGAATATCACATGCGTGAGATTCTGGAGTTACTTTCTCTGGATCTGACGGATGACAGCCTGATGGATACCCCAAAACGCATCGCGAAGATGTATGTGGATGAAATCTTCTCCGGGCTGGATTATGCCAACTTTCCGAAAATCACAGTGATTGATAACAAAATGAACTGTGATGAAATGGTGCGTGTGAAAGACATTACGCTGACCAGCACCTGTGAACACCATTTAGTGACCATTGATGGCAAAGCGACCGTCGCGTATATCCCACGCGGGAAAATTATCGGTTTGTCTAAAATTAACCGGATTGTGCGCTTCTTTGCTCAGCGACCACAAGTTCAGGAGCGGATGACACAGCAAATTCTGGTTGCGTTACAAACGCTGCTGGAAAGTGATGATGTTGCCGTGCGTATTGATGCAACCCATTATTGTGTCAAAGCACGGGGCGTGATGGATCAAACCAGCGAGACAACCACCACAGCGCTTGGTGGTATTTTCAAACGCATTCCTGCGACACGGGCTGAGTTCCTGCACGGTTTACGTTAACCACAGTCTTTTCTCTGAAATTCTGAAGAAGCCAATACATGAATACCAATCGCAGAAAATAACTGCTCATCCTAGCTTGTTAAAATGTTCGATAACTGCGTTAGATTTTTTGATTGTAGAATCACTACTTATCTAAAAAATCTGCCTTGTTCTCAAACATTTTTCCTACGCTATTTTTGAGCACGGACTTACTTTGATTGGTATAACTCATTGTATTGGCTTTTTTTATGCCACCACATCCATATCTGCAAGAATAAATTACGAAATCTTTATGATAAATCAGGTAAAAATCACCGATGATTAACCTGACACTTCTTTGTTCACCTGTGGTGAGATTTTAGTTTAGCGATTATTAAAATTTGAACACCATCACCATTTGTCTTTGCATAAACTTGAACTAAGAAACTTCCAACTGTGCTGTGAATACCTGATGTTATGGACTTATCCAAAGACGTTGCGGGAGAGTTCAGATGCATTCATTCACGCTTAACTGAATCTGGGGTTGTCAGTGATGCGTTATTTTAAACGTTACAGGGTATCGGAACGACGCGTTTCAGGAATGGGTTTGTTGATCGGTTTTACGGCCATGGTGTCGTACAACTTGCTTTCGTCCGCGTCCGTGCTTGCCGAGGAGGGAATGATCCGGCCTGTTGCTGTACCAAAGGTTATCGTCTCTGCCAGTGTATTCACCCCTCAGTTGGGCAGGCATGGTTTAGCTGATCTGACCTTGCACAGCTCACGGTCGCTGTGCCCGGCACAAACGGATCAGCTCTGTTTCCCTGAGCAATTACAGAATCTTTATGCGAGCCAAGATTTCATGCCTGTCTGGCTGGATGAAAGTCTTGTTGAGGAGTTTTTCCTGCAACTGTCGGCACTGGCAGAAAGTGACCGGGTTCCGGGGATGATGCAGCGATTGCTGGAATTGAAGCAACTCCGGGCGGATCGGGATTCAAGAGGATTCGATTTATTGGCCTCGGATACCTATCTTGTTTATCAGGCCGTGATTGCAAAAATGCAACGGGATCCCAGTTCACTTTACCGTTCTGCTGCATTTCAGCTGACAGCACAGGATTCGTTAAGCATCCCGGCATTCAGCTTGCCAGTATCGATGGCTCAGTTACAACAGCTCCGGCCGGTGGAAGAGAAATTCCAACGACTGGTTGCGCAGATGAATGCACTGGCACAGCAAGCCCCCCATGGTGTTCACCTTTCTGGCAGGCCTGCGATAGAATTTGGTGATCCGATCCCGCGGGGTGAAAAGCTGGCAAAAATGCTGAATGTGTATGGGGATTTGTCTGACCAGGACTATACCAACCTGACTTCCGCCCAGCCTGAAGATGCCGCGGCTGGCATCATCCGGATTAGCGATCCTTATGCCAACCGTGGGGTTTTACATGAAGCGATTCGCCGTTTCCAACAGCGTCACGGATTGCAGGATGATGGCATTATTGGTCCTGCAACCGCTCGCAATCTGACACGTTCCTACCAGCAGGTTGCGCAGTTACTGGCGCTGAATATGCAGCGAAGCCGTGCATTGCAGCGTCATGATTCGGGTGGGGTGCTTCAGGTCAATATTCCGGAATTCATGCTGCGGATACTGGATGAAGATAAAGTTGTGTTTGAGTCGAAAGTGATTGTCGGACGCAGTCAACGGCCCACTTATTTGTTCTCTTCGGCAATCAATCATATGGTGGTGAATCCGACCTGGAATGTGCCGGAAACGATTAAAGAAGAAGATGTGATCCCAAGCCTGAAGCGTTCACCGAATTATCTGGCGCAGCATAATATGAGAATGGTCTCCAGCTGGAGTGATGCTGGATCCATTGATCCCAGCCAGATCGACTGGAGCACGGTGTCGGCCAGTAACTTCCCATATGAATTTCAGCAACGCCCCGGCCCAAGCAATGCTTTAGGCCAGGTGAAATTTATGATGCCCAATGATTATTCGATTTACCTGCACGACACACCGGCAAAACGTTTGTTCAATCGCAGCAAACGTGATTTCAGCTCAGGTTGTGTCCGGGTGGAGCGTGCGCATGATTTGGCAAACTATTTGCTGGAACGTCAGCGGGCAGGGCAAAGTGCCAGTTATCAAAACCTGTTGCGTAAGCGCACGACAGCAACCATCAATTTGAGAAAAACTCTGGCTGTTGATTTCATTTATCGTACCGCCTGGCTGGATGATCAGGGGCGGCTGCAAATCCGGGAGGATATCTATGGTTATGATGATGAATCCTCAGTTCCTGCAGAGCACGACTATATCGCGATGAATCGTTATCGCTGAGTGGTTTGTCTGAGATCTCAAATGCCCCGTTGGACGGGGCATTTTTCATTTCAATGAATTTTCTGTGGCAAGGCCCGTCGACCTCTTGATTCAACCCCATTGTGTTGCGTAAAGTAGTGCCAATTTTGGTATAGACCAATTGGTGTTCCGATGCATACTTCTCAGCACAGTTCTTTTTGGTTTCAGCAGGCAATGGCGCGTGAGCCAAATGCTGCTGTGAACATCTTACAGCAGGATATTCAGGTGAATAAGCCTGCTTTTTTTATTCAGCGTGTTGCAAAAATGTACGTATTTTAAAAGCGCTGAACCTGAGTGTTTTTTGCACGTTTGTCCTGGAGAGCATCATTTATATGAATAAGTGTAAAAAATGAAATTAAATTTTAATGTTTCGAGTTGTAGTGGTTTTTTATGAAAATAATATAGGTTTTTCTGGTTCTTAGTTCTGGTATCGTGGTGGAAAGTAATGTTTCATATTTGACTCTATAAATTTAACCCTTACAAATCAATAGCTTGCGTTGTTCGTATTTTGTTCTATTAATGTTAATGTTTGCAGTGTTTTACTTTGTGATTTATAAAATGGGCCGGATTTATGGATACATATCTACCTCAACGAAGAGAATAATTATGAGCAACAATGGAAGTGGGACCCTGTTTGGGCACCCTAAAGGTTTGTTCCTGCTGTTTGGTACTGAACTTTGGGAACGCTTTTCGTACTATGCGATGCGTGCCATTTTGGTACTTTATCTGACAGATAAAACTGTCAGTGGTGGTCTTGGATGGTCCACTGAAGACGCACTGAGTCTCTATGGTATTTACACGGGTCTGGTTTATATCACGCCTCTGATCGGCGGCTGGATTGCAGATAATTTTCTGGGTCAGCGTCGTTCTATTATTATCGGTGGCCTGCTGATGGCGGTGGGTCAATTTACGCTTGCCTTACCTCATTCTATGGTTGACCCCAATGCAACCACAGCCTTTTACTTAGGTCTCGCGTTACTGATCGTGGGTAACGGTCTGTTTAAACCAAATATTTCAACCATGGTGGGCGACTTGTACGAAGAAGGTGATCATCGCCGTGACGGTGCGTTTACCATCTTTTATATGGGGATCAACCTGGGTGCCTTGCTGGCAGGGATTATTGCGGGCGCCGCTACAGCTGCTTATGGCTGGAAAGCCGGTTTTCTGGCTGCAGGGATTGGCATGTTGTTCAGCCTGTTGTTTCAGATGCTGTTTGCAGAAAAACTGCTGGGTGATGTGGGTAAGGTCCCTGCAGCCAAGCGTGCGGCGTCAATGTCTCAGACAGGCAGAAATCAGGCGTTAACTAAGCAGGAAATTGATCGCTTGAAAGTGATTATGATCATGGGCCTGTTTGTGGTTGTATTCTGGGCTGGCTTTGAACAAGCGGGTGGCCTGATGAACATTTACACCCAGGAATACGCTGACCGGATGATTGGTGATTTTGAAGTGCCAACGGCCTGGTTTCAGTCACTGAACCCGTTCTTCATCATCACGATGGCACCTTTACTGGCCTCTTTGTGGGTGAAAATGGGGGATAAAGAACCGAGTTCACCGATTAAATTTGCGATTGCACTCTTCCTGCTGGCCATTGGTTTTCTTTGTATGGTGGGTGCGGTGCTGCAGCAAGGTGATGACATGACTGCGAAGACATCCATGCTGTGGATTGTGGCCGCGTACTATTTCCACACCATGGGTGAACTGTGTCTGTCCCCGATTGGTCTGTCGATGATGACCAAACTGGCGCCACTGCGTCTGGCGTCTTTGATGATGGGTGTGTGGTTCGGTTTCAACGCCATTGCAAACTATGTTGCCGGTATGATTGGTGCACATGTGGGTGAATCTGGGCCATTAGCCATCTTCGGTGGTATTGCTTTGACTGCCGCAGCATCTGGTCTGATTCTGGTCGTATTCTCGAATCAACTGATCCGCTGGATGCATGGTGCAGAAGGGAAAGTTGCCACGCAGCCGGAAACTGCGCCAAATGGCAAACCAGTAGAAGCTTAACCTGCCAACATGTCGGGGTGAGTTTGAATCACGATGAAAACAAATCGATTGAATCACGGGAGCATTGGCTCCCGTTTTTTTATCCGTGAAATTCTGAATTCATATTTTATTGGTATTGCGAGCTGCCTCTCACTTTCTGTATGCGATTACAATCACGACGTGAATATAAACCATTGGACACATTGAAAGTCTGAAACATACCCTTTGCAAATTGTTGCATTAATTTTGACCAATATGGAAAGGGAAGTCGTGTATGAAAAAGTCGCTGTTAGCCGTTGTGATTCCGGCGGTCATGCTGGCGGGGTGTGGTGGGGGTTCTGATTCTGATGCCGGACCAAATCCGGATGAACAGGGAGCGGCCACGATTCAGGTGATCGATGGCTATCTCTCGAATGCCGAAGTCTGTGTTGACAGAAACCGTAACCAAGCCTGTGATGCTGGCGAGTTGCTGACCAATAGAACGGATGCAAAAGGGCAGGTCAACCTGACTGCTGCGGACCGCCAGTATCCGCTCATTGCCCGTATTATCGCCGGTGAAACGTCAGACAACGATCAGCCCGATGCTGTCTGGCAGGATACTGAATTTTATGCCGAAGCCGGAAGCCTGTTCCTGTCACCCTTTACGACCATGGCACATCTTAACCAGCAAAGTTTGTCAGATTTTGCAGCCAGCCTGAATTTGGATGCAAGCCTCTTGGCTCAGGATTACGTGGCACTGGCAGCGACCAATCCCGACGCTGAAAAAATTCATTTATACGCACGTTCTATCATGAAGATGCTGGGGGAAACTTTAGCGGCCAACAACACAGAAACCCAGAAATTACAGGTTCAGGGGCTGAAAACCTTTATTCAGACCCTGGCGAATCAGAATGTAGATCTGGGCACTGTTGATCTGTCAGTTGATGAACAGGGAACAGTCACCCGTGCTGCGCGATTTACAGACTTAGCCGGGTATCTGGATGGCAGAACTCTCTATACAACGTTTCTGAATACCTTTGAATACGAGCCCCGGAAGAATATCTTCAAGAATGGCACGCTTCATGATCCTGCAACAGACTTTACGTCTGACTATGAGGTGACAGGCCTGAAACTAAAATCGGATCTGCTGCATACCAATTTTCTCTATGTGGATGATGCGGTTGCTCTGAGTTTTATGACGCCTGATCGCGGCCAGAATGCCAGCGCCTATAATCTGCTGAGTGTCTGGTCGGAGCGAGATGTTGCCAGTGGCGATAATACATATCTGACAGCAGAGGATTTTGTCGGGCAGACCTGGTATCACCTGCGTGATCTGGCAAGTATCCGGGATGGCAGAGCCGCGGCATCGAAGCCTGCATTCACCGAGATCAGGTTCGGTGCTGAGGGCCGAATTGAAATTCAGCCGCGCGGGGAGGAGGCGTTTGATGCCAGCTGGACCATCGTGCCAAAAAATGAACTGCCCAATCCGAACAACCCGCCTTACATGCAAATTATCCGGATCCCTTATGGAGACATCGCATTGCGAGAGAGTTTAGCGGGTGCGAAAGGTATGGTATTGCAAACGCTGTTTCATCATCAGGATATTGTGATTGCCAAAGAGATGATGAACATCAGATTCGATGAAGGCGAGGTCGATGCGGCATCTATCGTGCTCCTGACCCGGAATAAAGCACTGGCGGAAGCCATTTATCAGGCCTGGCAGCAATAGCGTAAAGCTGTCGTTTTGAATCGAGAAACGGAAGGAAACCTATCGAATTCGTGCGCTTCCGTTTCTTTTTATCTGACATTTCATATGATTTTTTACGTTCTTGCGATTCCCTTCTCGAATGTGTATTCGCTGACAGACTCGTTGTTGTGATGCGTCAGTGAAGATATCGCACGACAAACTTATCGTTTATGTGAATGTTGTTTAATCTTTGTTCAGTTTTAACTGTGAGGATCGCGCATGAGGAAATTGCTTTTATCGGTTGTGGTGACAGCAGCCATTTTAACGGGGTGTGGTGGTTCGGATTCTGATAAGGATCAGAGGCAATCGGTTCAGGTGACGGTGATTGACGGTTATCTGTCGGATGCACAGGTTTGTGTCGACCGAAATCGCAACGGACACTGTGATACAGGCGAACTTTTAACTGAAAAAACCAACGGCAACGGTCAAATCACCATTTCTGCAAGTGACAGCCAGTCCCCGTTGATTGCCAGAGTCATTGCCGGTGAATCATCAGACAGCGATCATCCAGGTTTTGTCTGGCAGGATGCTGAACTCTATGCACCCGCCGGCCAAACCATTCTGAGTCCTTTTTCGACGCTGGCGTATTTAAACGGTCAAAGCCTTGCTGATTACGCGGCCAGTCTGAATCTGGATGCCAACCTGCTCAGTCAGGATTATGTGGCGTTAAAATCGTCGAATCCTGATGCCAAGAAAGTCCATTTGTATGCGCGGACGATGAATGCGATGCTCGGGGCAACGCTGTCTGAAAATGATTTAGAAGGGCAGAAAATCTGGATTCAGAACCTGAAAAGCAAAATTCAGAAACTGGAAAACAATCAGGTTGATTTTGATACCGTCACTTTAACACTGGGCAAGAACGGACAGTTCAGTCACTCCGACCGTGTGAAAGGCATCCAGCTCTTTCTGGAAGGGCATGGCACCATGTTCCTTGACTTCTTGAACGTCTCAGAAACGATTCCTCACCGTTTGGTGTTTCAGGATGGGAAGATCGCTGAAAGCTCGCTGAATTTTGTCCGCTCGGATGCGCCTTATGAAGTCTCAGACACATCGATGAAAATTGCTGCTGATCTTGAGAACGAGATAGAGTTTGTTTATGTAACGCCCGATATTGCTCTTGCTTATCTGCATGTCTTTGAGTCAAGAAAGTATCTGATTTTCTGGTATAACGAGACAGACTTTTTTGACGAGACCACAGATTTAACGCTGGACGATTTTGTTGGTCAAACCTGGTATTTCCTGCAAGACGCAGCCGAGCCGGGTTCGAAACACAATGAGCCCTATGTGCCTGAGCTCAATGAGCTGACCTTTATTTCAGAAACAAGAGTGATGATCAATCCGACGGATTCAGCCGCCTATGAAGCGGACTGGGGTTTTACATCTAATCCGGAAGGGAACCAGACCCTGACGATTCATTTCGGGAATGAGAATCCTATGATTCTGGGCACTGAAGAATCGAAGGGCGGGGTGACCTTACTCTATAAGGAAGGTCTTTTGCATTCGGTACTCATGACGCAAAACAAAGTGCTAGCAAAAGCTTTATTCAATCAATGGCAGTGATCACCTGCATCCAATTTTGAGAATAAAGAAACGGAAGAAATCAAGCGACGCAGTATTTTTCCGTTTCTGTTTTTCCGATATACCATGTAATTTTTTGCGTTCTTGCGACCTACTTCTCAAAATGTGTATTCGATTACATGCACGCTGTCGTTATGCGTGGGTGGACATATGACGCCATAAACTCATAACCTAGGTGAATATTGTTTGATATTTATTCAGTTTTGAATGTAAGAGGCGCGTATGAGGAAATCGCTTTTATCGGTTGTGGTGACAGCAGCCATTTTAACGGGGTGTGGTGGTTCGGATTCTGATAAGGATCAGAAGCAATCGGTTCAGGTGACGGTGATTGACGGTTATCTGTCGGATGCACAGGTTTGTGTCGACCGAAATCGCAACGGACACTGTGATACAGGCGAACTTTTAACTGAAAAAACCAACGGCAACGGTCAAATCACCATTTCTGCAAGTGACAGCCAGTCCCCGTTGATTGCCAGAGTCATTGCCGGTGAATCATCAGACAGCGATCATCCAGGTTTTGTCTGGCAGGATGCTGAACTCTATGCACCCGCCGGCCAAACCATTCTGAGTCCTTTTTCGACGCTGGCATATTTAAATGGTCAAAGCCTTGCTGATTACGCGGCCAGTCTGAATCTGGATGCCAATCTGCTCAGTCAGGATTATGTGGCGTTAAAATCGTCGAATCCTGATGCGAAGAAAGTCCATTTGTATGCGCGGACGATGAATGCGATGCTCGGGGCAACGCTGTCTGAAAATGATTTAGAAGGGCAGAAAATCTGGATTCAGAACCTGAAAAACAAAATTCAGGAACTGGAAAATAATCAGGTCGATTTTGATACCGTCACTTTAACTCTGGGCAAGAACGGACAGTTCAGTCGCTCCGAGCGTGTGAAAGGCATCCAGCCCTTCCTGGAAGGAAATACGGGCGTGAAATTCCTGCAGTGGCTTAATGCTTCAATCGATATCCCGCACCAGCTTACATTTACGGATGGAAAAATTACCAACAGCAGTATTGGTTACATTCAGGCGGGTACGGATTACCAGGTTTCAGGCACATCCGTGACCATGGCTTCTCAGCCAGAAACGAAGATCGACTTTGTGTATGTTTCCCCGGATATCGCCTTGGGTTATGTCTATCATGATCCTTCCAATAAGTTTCTGACGTTCTGGCAATCTGAGGAAGATTATCAGAAAGGGAGCACTGATCTGGCCCAGGAGGATTTTACGGGGCAAATCTGGTACCTCCTGAGAGATGCTGCCGGGCCCGAAGCAAAAGAAGAAGAGCCTCCGGTACCTGAACTTAATGAGCTCGTCTTTCTTTCTGCCACCCGTGTGTCGATCAATCCGATGGGTGCGGACGCCTATGAAGCGGAGTGGGGTTTTACATCCGATCCAAACGAGAGTTTCCAGACCCTCACCATTCAGTTCAGCAATAACAACACAATGATTCTGGATACGGATGCATCAAAGGCTGGGGTCACGTTGCTTAAGCAGAATATTGTGAATGACAATCCTCAGAGTATCCTCATGACACAGAACAAAGCTTTAGCGAAAGCGTTACACAAGCATTGGCAATAAACCTTTCATCTGGAACGGCATGACGATGAAGTGGGAACTGGGGTAAGGTATGAAAAACCGAATCCGAGCTCTCACTTCATCAAAAGGATTTTTTCATGCATTCACCTCAGCTGCATTCACCTCAGCTTCATTCACCTCAGCTTCACATCCGTCCTGCAACCCCTGCCGATGCATCTGCCCTCACACGTTTGATGGCCCAGCTGGGTTATGAGACCGATCTGAAGCGGCTCGAGCACATGATTTATGTGGCTGACTCGGACTCTGAAACGATCGTCGTGGCTGAAGTAAACGATCAGCTTGTTGCGCTGCTCTCTCTGGTCTATTTTGACTATCTGCCAGCGGTTGCCCGGTATGCACGGATCACGGCACTTGTGGTTGAGCACAGCCATCAGGGGCAGGGGATCGGCACTGAACTACTGGCGCATGCCCGGCTACTGGCGACGGAGCAAGATTGTGTCTGTCTGGAAGTCACCAGCTCAGAAGTTCGTGAGCAAGCGGCTGCTTTCTATGAGAAATCGGGTTTTCACCGGACATCTTACAAGTTTGCCCTGCCTTTGACATAACCTCCTGAACCTCATTCTCCCCCGAATGACTTTGCTTTACTGGGGGAGTTTTCCGTTTGGGATCCCCTGATTCCATCTTTTGCCTATACTTGCGGAAAACCACAGCTTCATATGCGCTTCAGTCAAAGAACTCGCGCAGCAATTCATGCAATCTTGTTTACGGCATAAAGTTCTTATTTATCTCGGATGCTTCCATTTTTATTCGCATATTTCATTGATATTCATATGTTTGAACTATTTTATTGAAATGGAAGCAATATTTCGACTCACTTCAAAGAATAATCAACAGGTTAAATGATCACCGTCCAAAAATTTCTATTCACTTTGACGCAGTTTTTATCATTGGTTCGTTCTATGTGGATATAAAGATGTGACCGAGTAATAAATGGCTGATATGCAATTTGGCTGGTTTTTGTTCGTAATGATTAGGTGTAATTGTGGTTATTTATGCTGTAAAAGTGCTTTAAAAATCACGCGTTAAGTATTTACTCTAATTTTGATAGTTCACTCAATCTGTTGAAGGTGTGATATTCAGCCACTTGTCTTGGATTGCCCGCTTGTTGGACAAAATCGTTGCATATATTTTGTTACACATTGTTTACAAAAGGAGGGTGAGCTGTGAAAGGTGCATGTCTATTCATTGCTTTCTCGTTGTTTCCTCTGGTGGGGTTTGCGCAGGCGCAGCCTGATGACGAACGACTCATTCGTGCTTTGGAAGAAAGAGGCGTGATTTGCCAGGGACTGACCTATGCTGAAAAGCAGGAAGCTCTCAGAATCTACCTCAGCCGCAAAGCCAGCCTGAACAATCAAAAACAGAAAGTGAAAGACACAACAAAGCATTCAGATTTATCAGAGACTGAAAAAGTCGAATGTATTTCGCCTGAATAATCTCTGATGACCTGTGTTGTTACAGCTGAATCCTTTGGGTTCGGCTGGGGTTTTGACAACTTAACGATGGAAAATATAAATAAGGACAGTAAATGAAACATATGAAGAAAACATTGCTGGCAACAGCAATGTTCACTTTATTTAGTGGCAGTGGCTATGCGCATACACCGGTTGACATGGGTGTGGTGAATGAAGATAAATTAATCGAAATGCTGGTGCGAAATGGTGTGGTTGATGCGAATGCAACCGCAGAAGAAAAGCATTTAGCGTTAGATAAATATCTTGAAAATAAAATCCGTTCCGGATTTAAAGGTGATGCTCAGTTTGGCAAAGAAGCTTTAGCAAAACGCGCGAAGGTTCTGAAAGCCATCCAGAAAACAAATGGCAAACAACGTGCGAATGTCTTTGCGCTGGAAATGGGTGAAAAGCGCACCGACAAAGTACTGGCCCTGCTGATTGATTTTCCGGACTTACCCTGGAATGACAATCGCTTGACCAAAGAACACACTGAAATGCTGTATGACAGCTATCTGCCTGATCATTATCAGGATCTGCTGTTCTCCGGTGCGGGTTATACCGGTCCGAACGGCGAGAACCTGATTTCTATGCGTCAGTTCTACGAACAGGAGTCCGGCCATTCTTATTCTGTCATGGGGCAAGCCGCTGGCTGGTATCGTGCATCGAAGAATGCTGCATTCTATGGTGGAAACTCACCAACGACAGATAACGACCTGAATGCACAGGAGCTGGTTCGTGAAGCGTTGAATCAATTGGCGCAGGATCCGAATATTAATCTGGCCGATTACGATGTTGAAGATCGTTACGACTACGATGGCGATGGCAACTACCGTGAACCGGATGGTGTGATTGACCACCTGATGGTGTTCCATTCTTCCGTGGGCGAAGAAGCGGGTGGTGGTGTACTGGGTGCGGATGCGATTTGGTCTCACCGTTTTAATCTGGGTCAGTATCATGTGCTGTCGGGCACCAAGAGCAATGTACCGGGCCGATTCAATGGCCAGTACGCTGCGTTTGACTACACAATTCAGCCCATTGATGCGGCCGCTGGGGTTTGTGCTCACGAGTACGGTCATGACCTGGGTCTGCCGGATGAGTACGACACGCAATACACAGGTCAGGGTGAGCCGGTGTCTTACTGGTCCATCATGTCTTCCGGTAGCTGGGCAGGCCAGATTGGCGGCACGCAACCGACAGCCTTCAGCTCCTGGGCGAAGCAATTCCTGCAGCAGTCGATTGGCGGCCAGTGGGTCAACAATCAGGAAGTTGCAATTCACGAGCTGGAAAATGCGCCTCGCGAATTCAAGCTGTATCAGACCACGGATAATACCCAGCCAAACATGGTGAAAGTGACGCTGCCAAGCAAGCGGATTGAAACACTGAAGCCATTTGAAGGTCAGTATTCGTTCCATTCCGGAAAAGGCGATGATCTGCGGAACGGCATGAGTCGTACGCTGACGATTCCGGCGGGAACGAAAGCAACGCTGAAATTCAAAGTCTGGTATCAGATTGAGAAAGACTACGATTTCGCGCGTGTGCTGATCAATGGCAAGGCAGTGAGCGGGAACATCACCTCGATGGATGACCCGTATAACACAGGTCTGGTCCCTGGGATCGGGGGTGATTCAAACGGCTGGATCGACGCTGAGTTTGATCTGAGCCAGTGGGCAGGTCAGCAGGTTACATTGGGATTTGACTATGTGACCGATGGCGGTCTGGCGATGGATGGTCTGTATCTGGACAATCTGGTGCTGGATGTAGACGGTGCAGTGACTGCTATTGATAATGGCGAAAGTGGTTCGACGTTTGCGTTTAACGGTTACAAACTGTCTGATGGCTTCCACGACGCTGCACATTATTATCTGCTGCAATGGCGGAATCATACGGGTGTGGATGAAGGCCTGGCGAACATCAAACGTATGGGTCAGCTCATGTCATTCGAACCGGGCCTGATTGTCTGGTACGTGGATGAGTCCATGACAGATAACTGGGTGGGTAAACACCCGGGTGAAGGTTGGTTAGGTGTTGTCGATGCGGATCAGAATGCGCTGGTTTGGGCGAATTCAGGTCAGGCAGCGCAGACCCGCTTCCAGGTTCGTGACGCTGCGTTCTCGCTGAACGATCAGGCACCACTGCGTCTGGTCGATGCAACCGGTGATGTGCTGGAAGACATGAGCCTGATTGGCAATGCGAACTTCTCGGATGCTGAAGATTACAGTTCTCCGATGTCACCGGATTCTGGCCGCAAGCTGACGGAGTTTGGTCTGATGATCGACGTTGTCGAGCAGGATCAGAACAACGAGTACGGCGTGGTGCGTCTGTCGAAAGTGGCGGATCAGAATCAGGCGCCGACGGCGAGCTTTGAGCTGAATGTGGACGGTTTGTCTGTGTCTGCAACCAACCTGAGCGTCGACACCGATGGTGAAATCATCAGCTATCAGTGGGACTTCGGCAACAGTAAGTACAGCAATGAAGCTGCGCCGAGCTGGCAGTATGCACAGGAAGGCAGCTATACCGTGAGCCTGAAGGTGACCGATGATAAAGGCGCGACCGATACCTACAGTTATACTGTGACAGTTGAAGCGCCGAATGCACTGCCTGAAGCGAGTGCAGAGTATATTCATCTGGGTCGTTGGGTGACCATGTGGTCAACCAGTTCAGATAGCGATGGCCGTATTGTGGATACTGAGTGGACACTGCCGAACGGTAAGGTAAAACGAGGCCGCATCTTTACCTCGATTTTCCCAAGCTATGGCACGCATGAAGTGACATTGCGCATCATGGATAATGAGGGTGCTATCACAACGAAAGTGATTCAGGTCAACCTGTAATTCAACGTTCGTAAGCCATAGAATGAGAGCGCAATCCTGAGGGATTGCGCTTTTTTTATTTGATTATTCAGTGGCTACCGGATCAGTCGTCACCGGTGAAAAGAATCGGTACCAGACGCAGGCTCCAGCCATCAGCATTGAGACAAAGGTGGCGATTGCAGCGCCTTGAATGCCATAAGCCGGAATCAGCCAGACATTCAGCCCGGCATCTGTGATCAGCGCGATTAAACCAATGACGACAACATCTCGGCCCCGGTTGGTATATTGCAGCCAGGTTGAGGCTAATCCGCTGACGCCCCAAAGTGCGTAAGCACCGATCAACCAATAAAGCGCCGGTTCTGCTGCAAGGAAATCGGGTCCAAAAAAGGAAAGTAACCTGTCACCGCCTGCAAAACCCGCTAAGGCGAGTGTGACAATGACACCCAGAATAATTTTCTGGGCCTGCCAGAACAGCTTTTTTGCCTGAGCAAGGGATGATTCCATGGCCGTGCCAAATAAGGGCAGAAAGATCCCGGCAATGGTGACCTGCGCGACGGGTAACAGATGCGCTGTCGTTGCCGCCGCCGCAAAATAACCAACATGATGTTCCTCGGCCAGTGCTTCCAGCATTAGCAAATCAATCTGATTGAGTGCCATTGTGATCAGCATCGCCAGCATCATTGGAACGGATAACGACAGGAGCTGACGTTTTTCTTTGAGCGCTGCTGTGTCTGGATGGTAAATCAGTAATCCGAGCGACTGGGTTTTTCGCCATTGCCATAACGCGATTGCGGTCGCCACAATTCCGCCGGAGACGATAACCTGCCAGAGTTGGACCTCTTGCATCACGAACAACAGGACGACGATGGCTGCCATTTTCAGTAAAGGTAATGCCACCCGCCAGGGCAAGTTTGATAAGGCGAGCAGTTTGGCAGATTGAAGAACCCGGCTGAGCAGCGCACCACATGCAATCACGGGAATAAAGAATGACATCAGCAACATGGGATGATGCGCTTCGGGATCGGTCGCTCCCAGATGGAATACGCCTCCCAAATAAGTGGCCAGGATCAGAATCACCGACAACATCAGCGAGAGGCTGACATAGAAACGGACAAACGAGAAAATATACCCGGTTTCGTTTTGGACGATTGCCGCTGATAGCATTCGGGGCGCAATTCTGTCGCCGCCGAGCAAAATCACAACACTGGATAACACCGCAAACGCATAAGCAACTTTATAGTCGCCGTAGGCGTGAGGGGATAACACACGGCTCAGAACCAGATTAAATCCATAGTCGGCTGCAAATCCGAATAACAGACTCACCAGCATGATCAAGCTGCCGGATTTCAGATAGGCCGTTTGCGTTTGACGGGGAAAAGTGGTTGCGTCCATTCAAATCACTCTTTGGGCTGATGTTCAAGCAAGCATAAAAGAGAAGTATGCCTGTGCCAAAGGATGATACGAACAGCGTTGCGGTTTTGAGCGCAATTTTTGGGAACATGTGGCTTTCTTATGTCAGGGAAAGTGTCAGCGAATTTTACATTTGGCTGAATTCTGAGACTGGATTCTTAATTTTAAATCCTGACGACCATGGCGTTTTAAAATGTAGTGTGGCAGCAGAACTTATTTTAACGGGTTGCTTTAATGAAGCTTTTCCCCAAATCGAACGTCAGGAAAACCAGAGGTCCGTCGCGGTGAATCAGGTTTGGCACGCTCTTTGTAACACATGGATTGCATCGAATATGCACATTGAAAAGGAGAGCGAACATGAAACGTCTGATTCAATCAACTCTGTTAGGTTTGTCACTGATTGCTGCCGGAAATGCGTATGCAGATATCGTCACCGTTCAGTTTGGTGGGTTCACCGGAGCTTGGATTAATCCATCGGCAACGGCGGGAAGTGGTCAGCCAACCACATCGGGTGCAAATACAACGAACCCATTACTGCGTTGGGGGGTGCCGAATGTGAATGGTAATGGGCAGCAAAGTGGTTATGACTTTGCTTCAATGCCTGGGTTTTCGACCATGCTTGATACCGATGCGGGCACAAGTACAGATTTCACCTTAGGGATGTTTACCCACCGGAATAATATTATCAATGCAGGTTCAGGATGGGCCAGCTTGCTGTCTGCGGATTTACAGCTTAACACCACGGTGTCGATTGATGGTGCGCCCCCCATTGATGTTGAGTTCGTGTTTAATTTTAATCATAACGAAACCAACAATGTCGCAGACCCATGTGCGAATGGCATGGCAAATGGTAGCGGTGTGAATATTAATGGGTGCGCAGATATCATTACAGTGACCACAGCGCAGTTCAGCGATGTCATTGTGGTTGATAATATTGCTTACACCATCAACATTCAGGGGTTCCTCGCAAACGGGATGTATGCTGAAAGTTTTCAGACGATTGAAGAAAACACGAATTTCGCCACCATCATTGCCAATATCTCGGCAACAGATATCAGCGTTCCGGTGTCTGAGCCCGCCAGTTTAGCCTACCTGGCTACTTCGTTACTGGGCTTTGCGGCAATCCGCCGTCGTTTCGGCCGTCGTCGATGAGCTGTCACGAAGTTTGACATCGGTTGATTCAAGGCGCTTTACGCGCCTTACTTTTTGGTTATTGATAGTCGAGCAAAGTATATATCGCTGTTTTTACTCGATTTTTTACCTTTATTGAAGTGATAAAAGGTTATGGTGGGTCATGGGTGTGGGCATAATGTGGACGCTTTATTTTCTAATTTACTTAGAGGGTTGAGTCTCACCGCATCAACGAGGTGATCCGGTGCTAGGTGAGTGTAAGTCATGGTTTGCAAGATACTCGCGTGGCCTAGGATGTCGCGAAGTGTTAGAACGCTTCCGCCTCCCATAATGAAGTGGCTAGCAAATGTATGCCTCAGAACATGAGCTTTTTGACCTTTAGGTAAGCCAAAATCAAGTTTATCCAAGATGCCGTACAGTTCGGCTTGTGGATCGGATGAGAATACATCGCTTCCGGATTGTGGATAAATGCGATGATAAAGCTCTTCACTAATAGGTACTGTTCTTGGTTTTCCAGTTTTTGTATTGGTGAAGCGAATGCGATAAGGCATAAGATTAGTTGCTTTTAATGTGATTGTTTCTTTCCACCTAGAGCCGGTTGCTAAGCATATTTCAACTGCCTTTCTAAGTTCTTGATTGTGCTTGACTGCATCCAGCAATTCTAGAATTTGGCTTTCAGTTAAAAAAGTCATCTCTTTCTGGGTAATTTGTGGAAGCTTAAACCCTTTGATTGGGTGAGGACCGTTGAAATCACCTGTAGAGATAAGCACAGTGAAGACATTACTCACTGTACTTATCAGACGGCAAATTGTTGCGGGCTGTTGACCTTTTTCTTGTCGGGTTTGGACCCAATCGGAGAGCATTCTAAAATCAAGTTTGCTGGCTACAGGATCTTCTAATTCATTGCATATGAGCTCAAGCTTCTGTCGGTAATTTTCCGAAGTCCTTTTAAACTGGCCAGATTTTTTCCACCAAATTTCAATTAGTTCAGATAATTTTCTGCTGTCAACACGGGGGCCGAGCCATTCCTTGTTATGCTCTTTTGCTAGGATATGTTTTTCGTAAGCTATTGCCTCTGACTTTTTATCAAATTTCCGCCTGAAGCGTTTGCCGTCCCTCCCGGCTGGCCTGATATCGACCAGCCATTTATCACCATCTTTTTTGATGCTCATAGTGACCTCATCACCATAGCAGCGCGGCCAATGATTTTAAGGCGTTTGAGATCATCGCCTGCTACTTCGAAATCGTCATAGCTTGGGTTATCGGAAACTACACTGTAGCTTTGGTTCAGAATGTTCCATTTCAGGCGTTTTACATAAACCATTTCATCAATGCGAATGACATAGACGCCATCTTTTACAGGCTCAGTTAGTTCTCTGGTATCAACAAGGATTCGATCACCGTCGTCCATTGTTGGTAGCATGCTTTCGCCAGAGCAAAAGACAATGGCTGAATATTCGGGGAGTAGACCAAGACTTTTGACTAATGCTGTTGATACGGTAAACACGCTTGTTTGATACTCAGTATTGCTTAGGCAGCCCGCACCAGCGGCGGCTTGGACATTAAACTCAGGAATATCAATGGTATCTGACTCCTGAACAGGTAGTGCTTCAAAAATGGCCGATGCATTCGGCTCTGGCTTTTGTGGCTTCTCTTTGAACAAAGAAGGCTTGGTGTACTCTATTTCCCTGTATTTCTCTCCGGCCTCCTTTAGTTTCCCTATGGTCTCTAAACAGTTCGATTGTTCGACTTTCGTTCCATATCTCTCTATAAGTGCTTTTTGTGTCTCTTCATGCAAATTCGAAATATGATACTCAATGGCACTTCCTTTTCCTTGAGCCTTTCTTCTTAACCAGTTGTTTCTTATCGCTTTTGCTGCCACTGCTTGTCTGCTGTTCGGCATGCTGTCCAGCAAGCATAACTCAGTTGTTAAATACCATTCCTTCATAACCAATCATTTCCATTATTGACAAGATGGGGTTATCGTGAGTTAATGCGTAAAGGTTATCAAAGGTAACCAATTTTGATTCCAACGAATAACGCACACGAAAGGTAATGATAGGTGAAAAAATGAAATCAGAAAACAACATCCGTCAACATTATGCACCATTTGTAACACCTCAGATGTATGCAGAGATAACCGGGCAGACACTTGATGCTGTTCGAGGCCAGATAAAACGGGGCATGTTGCCTTTATTGAAACGTGAAAGACACGAACGCGGTTTGAACTTTATCAACATGAGAGCACTGGAAATTCTGGCTTTAGAGCAGGCTGAACAGTATCAAGATTGGAAATCAGCGATTTAAGGGGGCAACCATGGATCCGATTCACGCCCCTTGTCCTGACATGGCTGGCATGGTCAATCCTGACCCGAAGAAACGCCAGCGTGCCCGGTTCCTGCTGGGCAAATTGCGGGAAAAGCACGGGATACGAAAGCGCACCTACACACCCCGCCCGCTGAATTACAAATGTACACCGTCCGGCTGTTATGAGGTTCAAGAGTAATGCAACACGGTACTGTTTTTACTCGTCATTTCTTGAAGCGTCTCCCGCAAATCGTCCGTCAGGATATCCGCACCAAAATAGCCAGCCGCCAGCAGCGCGGCGGGGCTACCCGCGACAATCTCGACCGCTTCGCCGATGAGGCGGTCAAGTTCGGTCTGAAAGTCGCGCCTTTCATCGAAGACAAGTTTTCCTTTGTGGATTTCCGCAACCGGGCCAAGTCTGAGCGCCTGACTCACCACGTCCTGATGAAAGATGAGGCGGTGCGAAAGCTGGCCCGTCTGGTCGCTGACGAGAATATGCAGGCAATGCAGGACATTGACCCGCAGGTTTTTGACAGCTTTCTGGATGCGATGAAGCACATCTATTCAGTCTTGGCTGAGAACCTGCGCGCCATTTCCGTCAACCCGCCTGTTTTGCCCGGTGGCAAGGTGGAGATTGAACGCGCAGAGCAGATCCTGACGGCTGCAACGCTGAAAATGCAGTCCGAAGAATGGATTGAGCGCCGTCTGATGCATCTGCGTTCCCAGTACATCGAGTATGCACAGATTGCCCTTGAGCGCGTTGGCGACAAGGGGCACCAGTCGAAATACATTTCCTATCCGTCGTTCCAGAACTGGAAGAACAAGCAGCGTGAAGCGGAGCGGTTCATTCAGAACACCGTCGTTTACAACGAAGCCACCGGGGAGCACTTCGACCTTGAAGAAGTGATCAAACGGACCACGGCCAACCCGGAAAACCGCCGGATTGAAATGATGGTGCGCTCCCGTGGCTTTGAAGAGCTGGCGCAGGATTTGGGCTATACGGCGCTGTTCCTGACATGGACACTGCCAAGCAAATATCACCGCAACTCGAAGAAGTGGAACGGCGCGAGCGTCAAAGAAGGCCACGGGAACCTGATGCAGCAATGGGCACAGGCCCGTGCCCTGATTGCCAAAGAAGACATTCATTACTTCGGCTTTCGCGTGGCTGAGCCCCACAAGGACGGCACCAGTCACGGCCATTACTTCCTGTTCTGCCACCCGAAAGACAAAGACACCCTGATTCACATCATTTCCGGCGTTGCAACTGCTGAAGACCGGGATGAGCTGGGACAGGACATTTCCCCGCGCTTTGACGTCAAGGAAGCCGACCCGGCCAAGGGCGGTGCAACGGCGTACATCGCGAAGTACGTTTCCAAAAACATCAACGGCCAGCACATGCCGGAAACCGAAGCCGAAGAAAGCGCTTTTCGGGTTCGGGCGTGGGCGTCCGTACATCGTATCCGCCAGTTCCAGCAGTTCGGCGGTGAACCTGTGTCCCTGTGGCGTCATCTTCGCCGGGCCACGGAAGAGCAAACCCGCATTGATCCCAAACTCGAAGCCCTGCGACAGGCGGCGGATTCCTCCAAGTGGTCGCTGTTTTGCCAGCTCGCCACCGATGCCCGGCTGGCCTATGAAGAAAAACAAAACCAGTACGGCGAGACCGTGAAGAAAGCCATCGGCTTTCACTGGATCTCTGAAGGGGTGAGCACCTTCATTGCGACCTGCAGCGAGACTTACCGACTTGTGAAAAAGTCTGAGTTGGGGGCGCTTTTAGAGTCGCGGAGCGGCTCCCCTTGGAGCACTGAAAATAACTGTAACTCCCAGCTCGGAGAGCACCTTCAACGGGTGACCGGATGGAGCCTTGCCGGGGTGCAGTGCCTGATAAAACCCCTGTTGGCCGGGGCCAAAGTGCCAATTGATAAAGACTGCCAGCTCAAGCTGGCAAACAACCGAATCGTAATGACCAGAGGAGAACTGTGATGATTCAAACCATGACCACCGAACAGCTACGCCATGCTGAGAAAGCCATTGAGACCGCTGAAGCCCTGTCTGTGGAGGTGAAAGCGGAGATTGAAAAGCTCAAGGCGCTGGATATGAAAGTGCTGGTGAAAAAGGTGTCTGCCGTGATGTTCAGCGGCGGCTCCCTGAGCTTGGAGGCGATCGGCCTGCCGGGTGACTTCTTCGAAAAGCTGGAAATGCTCGACGGGATCAGCGCAAAAGCCCGTGCCGGCTATCGGGCCGAAGTGCAAGCCCGCCTGGCACAACTGGCCGGGGGCGAAGATGAGTAAGAACC
>NZ_JAUORR010000031.1:0-48347 GCF_030547945.1 Photobacterium sp. 1_MG-2023
GAATTGGTAGACGCGCTAGCTTCAGGTGCTAGTGTCCGCAAGGACGTGAGAGTTCAAGTCTCTCCCTCCGCACCAATAACTTTTCTGATGTCAGTGACATCCTACAATTTGCGGAAGTGGCGGAATTGGTAGACGCACCAGATTTAGGTTCTGGCGCCGCAAGGTGTGAGAGTTCAAGTCTCTCCTTCCGCACCATTTAGGGCTATCGCCAAGCGGTAAGGCAGCGGCTTTTGATGCCGCCATTCCCTGGTTCGAATCCAGGTAGCCCTGCCATATTTTGAAGGTAACGAGCATTACCAACTCGATATCTTTCCTGCTTCGGCAGGAGAATGAATACCACGTGCGGTGGTGGCGGAATTGGTAGACGCGCTAGCTTCAGGTGCTAGTGTCCGCAAGGACGTGAGAGTTCAAGTCTCTCCCTCCGCACCAACTTTCGATCTGTTACAGATCACCTGCAGGGCTATCGCCAAGCGGTAAGGCAGCGGCTTTTGATGCCGCCATCCCCTGGTTCGAATCCAGGTAGCCCTGCCATTTTTCACTTCGTTCGGTTGAACGTTTGAAAATGGCTACGTAGCTCAGTTGGTTAGAGCACATCACTCATAATGATGGGGTCACAGGTTCGAATCCCGTCGTAGCCACCATTCTTATTCTCGACCAAGGATTTGAATGGCAACAGAGTCAATATACGCGGTGGTGGCGGAATTGGTAGACGCGCTAGCTTCAGGTGCTAGTGCCCGCAAGGGCGTGAGAGTTCAAGTCTCTCCCTCCGCACCAATTGACTTCTGAAAATTTGAAATTTTAGGGCTATCGCCAAGCGGTAAGGCAGCGGCTTTTGATGCCGCCATTCCCTGGTTCGAATCCAGGTAGCCCTGCCATTTTGCTTCAGACACACTTTTCAGGTGTTTTGAAAGCTCGAGAAGACCTTTGGGTCTGACTCACCATGTTGCGGTGGTGGCGGAATTGGTATACGCGCTAGCTTCAGGTGCTAGTGTCCGCAAGGACGTGAGAGTTCAAGTCTCTCCCTCCGCACCAACTTTCTGGAATTCCAGGGGGTTGTAAAACAATCAGAAGTTACTCCGGTAACGTCGCAAAATGAGCCAGCATCATGCTGGTTTTTTTGTCCCTGAAATTTGCTGCCCCATCGGGTCATACCAATCGCAGTAATTCACTGATCATCCTAGCTTGTTCAAATGTTCGATGACTGCGTTAGATTTTTTGATTGTAGAATAACTACTTATCTAAAAACCCGCCTTGTTCTCAAACATTTTTCCTGCGCTATTTCTGATCATTAACTTACTTTGATTGGTATCAGTCATATCCGTCGCTCAGCTTTCTTCGTTCACTGATCATAAAAAAAGCCACACGACGGTGGCTTTTTCGACTGACGTTGTTACGGATTACAACCCAAGCGCGTATTTCAGAACCCGATGTTTTATCGGACCTGTATGGTCGGCCAGCTTCAATCCGACATTCCGTAACACGGCAAAAGGCAGTAAATCATTGCTGAACGCTTTGTAAAACACATCCATCCCCGTTTGCATGATCAGGTTATCTGGCCGGCGACGCCGCTCATACCGTTGCAGAACGCATGTCTCAAACCAGAAATCACCGCCATTAGCCATTTCATCCAGCAGAACATCGACATCTTTGAAGCCCAGATTCACACCCTGCCCTGCTAATGGATTGATGGTGTGTGCAGCATCGCCCAGCAGCACAATGCCGTTCTGAAAGTAAGTTTGCGCATGTCGCCGGGTCAGCGGGAAGCAGCCCTTGTTTTGCACCGTGATCTGGCCGAGCTCAGCCGGGAAATTCTTTGCTACTTCCTGTGCCAGTTGCGGATTCGGCATCGCTATTAATTGTTTGATGCGGGCCGGATGATCATACCAGACGAGAGAGCCCTGATGGCCCGGCATAGGCAGAAACGAACGTGGCCCTTTCGGGGTAAATTGCTGCCAGGTGATCTCCTGCTGTGGCAGTTCTGTTTCAACGCTGATCAACAGACAGTGCTGGCGGTAATCCCAGGCTGTGATGCCAATCTTTGCCAGTTGCCGGACTCTGGAATTGGCGCCATCGGCCCCAACCAGCCAGCGGCTTTTCAGACGCTGACCGTTATCCAGTTCGATCTCATAGCCGTCTTCCATGGCCTGAAAATTTTCCAGGCGCGCAGGACAAATCAGGGTCAGGTTCGGCTGTTCTTCAAATGCCTGCCACAAACCCAGCTGGATCAAGCGGTTTTCCACCATAAAACCCAGCTCAGGTAATCCTAAATCTGTGGCGCTGAAACGCGTCCGGCATTCCGGGTGCTCCCAGGTTTCCAGACGCCGGAAAGGACACAAGCGCATCGCCCGGATATGGTCCCAGGCTTTGAGTCGTTCCAGCAGTTTTACCGACTGGGCTGAAATCGCGGAGACCCGTAAATCCATCGGTTGCGATTCATGGTAAGCCTCGGGCTTTTCTCCTTCAATCACAGCGACTTTCCGGCCCTGACGGGCCATGCCCAACGCTGCCGCTGCACCTACCATTCCGCCGCCGGCAATCACGACATCAAACTGTTCCATGCTGGTCTCTCAATGCTTAACGTTGACGACATTCTAACGGCTTTCCTCTGCTTGGCTACCTTCTGACATCAATCGACGGTTTTTTCCTGCTAAATCCACCCGTCCTCCCTTCATGTTTCAGCCACAAGACAGCCAGCCTGCCGATTTTATAATCAGCATTGATGATCTGGTCACACCGGGTCGAAAGCAGTACAATACGCGGCTTGCAATTTAAGCTGGCTAACAGAGAAGGGGCACAGCACCTTCCAGACACAGCCGACGCTGCATTCGCAGCATGAAATGCACCGAATTAACACACGAGTGAAGAGTGAGACATGGCGAAGAAACTGCTGATCAAAACCTGGGGCTGCCAGATGAACGAATACGATTCATCAAAAATGGCCGATCTTCTCAACGCGAATGGCGGTTATGAGTTAACAGAAGAACCAGAACAAGCAGATGTACTACTCCTGAACACCTGCTCCATCCGTGAGAAGGCTCAGGAAAAAGTTTTCCATCAGCTTGGCCGCTGGAAGACCCTGAAAGATAAAAAGCCAGGTCTGGTGATTGGCGTCGGTGGCTGTGTTGCAACTCAGGAAGGCGACTCGATCCGCGAACGTGCGCCTTATGTGGATGTGATCTTTGGTCCGCAAACCCTGCACCGCCTGCCGGAAATGATTGCGAAGTCTCAGTCTGAAGAAGCACCGGTGATGGACATCTCCTTCCCTGAAATCGAGAAGTTCGACCGCCTGCCGGAGCCCCGTGCAGAAGGCCCGACAGCTTTCGTTTCCATCATGGAAGGCTGTTCAAAATACTGTACCTTCTGCGTGGTGCCATACACTCGTGGTGAAGAAGTCAGCCGTCCGCTGGATGATGTCCTGTTTGAAATTGCACAGCTGGCAGAACAAGGCGTCCGTGAAGTGAACCTGCTGGGTCAGAACGTGAACGCATACCGCGGTGTCACCCATGACGGTGAAATCGCTTCGTTTGCTGAACTGCTGCGTCTGGTCGCCGCAATCGATGGCATTGACCGGATTCGTTACACCACCAGCCACCCCATCGAATTTACCGACGACATCATCGAAGTCTACGCAGACACGCCTGAAGTGGTCAGCTTCCTGCACCTGCCGGTCCAGAGTGGTTCCGACCGGATTCTGGCGATGATGAAACGTCCACATACGGCTATCGAATATAAGTCGAAAATCCGTAAGCTTCGTAAAGTCCGTCCGGATATCACCATCAGCTCCGATTTCATCGTGGCATTCCCGGGTGAATCCGATCAGGATTTCCAGGACACCATGAAGCTGATCCGCGATATCGATTTCGACATGAGCTTCAGCTTTATCTACTCTGCACGTCCGGGCACCCCGGCGGCGGATTACCCGTGCGATCTGCCGGAAGATGTGAAGAAGCAGCGTCTGTACGAACTGCAGCAACAAATCAACAGCCAGGCGATGCGTTACTCTCGCCAGATGCTGGATACCGAGCAGCGGATTCTGGTAGAAGGTCCGTCGAAGAAGAACATCATGGAACTACGCGGCCGGACCGAAAATAACCGTGTCGTGAACTTTGAAGGTTCGGTGGATTTGATCGGTCAGTTTGTCGATGTCAAAATCACAGACGTATTCAACAACTCCCTGCGTGGTGAGCTTGTCCGTACCGAAGCAGACATGAACCTGCGGATTGCCGTGTCTCCAAGCGAGATCATGGAGAAAACCCGTAAAGAAGATGAATTGGGTGTAGGCGTTTATACTCCTTAATGAGAGGACAGAAATCTCTGCCCATGCCCAATAATTTCGGCCGCCCGTTACAGTGGGCGGCCTACTGAGAGGCAAATCTTGAGCAAAATTATTACTGTAGAACTGAATCTCGAACCCGCCGATAATCACCGCCTGGCCAGCCTTTGCGGTCCATTCGACGACAACATCAAACAACTGGAACGCCGCTTGGGTGTTGAAATCAGCCACCGCAGCCACAGTTTCAGTATCGTCGGTCAACCCCATACCGCCGAAGCCACGGCCAATATCCTGAAACATCTCTATGTGGACACCGCCCCGGTGCGTAATGTGATCCCGGATATTGAGCCAGAACAAATTCACTTAGCGATCAAAGAATCCGGTGTACTGGAACAAGACACCGCCACCAGTATTCCTTATGGCAAAGAAGTAAACATCAAGACCAAGAAGGGCGTGATCAAACCACGGACCCCGAATCAGGCGCAGTACATTGCGAATATGATTGGTCATGACATTACTTTCGGGATTGGCCCTGCCGGTACGGGTAAAACCTACCTAGCGGTTGCAGCCGCGGTTGATGCACTGGAACGTCAGGAGATCCGCCGGATCCTGCTGACCCGTCCTGCGGTTGAAGCCGGTGAGAAGCTGGGTTTCCTGCCGGGCGATCTGAGCCAGAAAGTCGACCCTTATCTGCGCCCGCTGTATGACGCCTTGTTTGAAATGCTGGGTTTCGAGCGGGTTGAAAAGCTGATTGAGCGCAATGTGATTGAAGTCGCCCCGCTCGCTTACATGCGTGGCCGGACACTGAATGATGCTTTCATCATTCTGGATGAGAGTCAGAACACCACGGTCGAGCAGATGAAAATGTTCCTGACCCGGATTGGCTTTAATTCCCGGGCCGTGATCACCGGTGACGTTACTCAGATCGACCTGCCACGTGGTGCCCGTTCTGGCCTGCGTCATGCCATCGAAGTGCTGGCCGATGTCGAAGAAATCAGCTTTAACTTCTTCCAGGCATCCGATGTCGTGCGACACCCGGTCGTTGCCCGGATCGTTCAGGCTTATGAAGTCTGGGAAACTGAAGATCAGAAACAACGCAAACTGGCAGAACAACGCCGTCGCGAGCAGCAAGCTTCGCGTCAGGCCAGCCCAGAAACGGAAGAATAAGCCCGATGGCGATTTATCTGGATTTACAGCTTGCCACTGCTGATGAAAGTGGCCTGCCGACAGAAGCCGACTTCCAGCGCTGGCTGGAAGCAGCAGTCACCCCGTTCCAGGCCGATGCGGAAGTAACGATCCGTTTGGTGGATACCGAAGAAAGCCAGGCGCTGAATCATGAATACCGTGGTAAAGACAAGCCAACCAATGTGCTGTCTTTCCCGTTTGAGGCACCGCCGGGCGTTGAACTGGAGCTGCTGGGCGATCTGATCATCTGTCGTCAGGTCGTTGAAAATGAAGCACAGGCACAGGAAAAACCGCTGTTTGCCCACTGGGCACATATGGTTGTACACGGCTCCCTTCATCTGCTAGGTTATGACCATATTGAAGATGACGAAGCCGAGGAAATGGAAGCGCTGGAAACTGAAATTATGCAGGCTCTGGGGTTTGCCAATCCTTACGAGGCTGACCAATACTAACATCAGCCCAGGCAGTCATTTTAAAGTAATCCGGTCGGCTCCCAATCGTTTGGCGCCGGCTTTCCGTGGCTTGAGCCACTTATTTGAATAGAAAGCAATGAACGACGATAACCCCCAAAATTCTGACGGTCCGAGTCGAAAGACCTTCTTTGAACGTATTGGCCAGCTCTTTCAGGGCGAGCCACAGAATAAGGAAGAACTGGTCGATGTGATCCGGGATTCCGAAGAAAATGATCTGATCGATCATCACACTCGCGACATGCTCGAAGGTGTGATCCAGATTTCTGAGATGCGCGTCCGGGACATCATGATCCCTCGCTCCCAGATGATCACCATAGAACGTTCACAGAAGGTTGAAGATCTGATTGATATCATTGTTGATGCCCAGCACTCCCGCTACCCGGTCATCAGCGACGATAAAGACCATGTCGAAGGCATCCTGCTTGCAAAAGATCTGCTGCGCTACCTGCGCCCGGACAGCGAGCCGTTTGAACTCGACGCCATTCTCCGTCCGGCTGTTGTTGTGCCGGAGAGCAAGCGGGTGGATCGCCTGCTGAAAGAATTTCGGGAAGAACGCTACCACATGGCTATCGTGGTTGATGAATTTGGTGGCGTTTCCGGCTTAATCACCATTGAAGATATCCTGGAGCAAATCGTTGGCGAAATCGAAGATGAATTCGACGACGAAGAAGAACAGGAAATTCGCCAGCTGAGCAAACACACCTGGAATGTGAAGGCATTAACAACCATTGATGACTTCAACAAAATGTTCCAGACCAGCTTCAGCGTCAATGACATCGACACCATCGGTGGCCTGGTCATGACCAGTTTCGGTCACCTGCCAACCCGGGGGGAAGTGGTCGAACTGGAAGGCTACGCGTTCAAAGTCACAGCAGCGGACAGCCGCCGGATCATTCAATTACAAGTGACGGTGCCGCAGGAGGCACATCAACCAACGATGACGCCCTGATGAGACGAATCGACAATTTAAACCTTTGGGGACGGCTGCTGTTAGCCGTCCCGGCAGGTGCGCTGGCAACCCTGTCTTTTGCACCCTATCAATTCTGGTATCTTGCCCCGCTTTCCCTCATTGTTTTCTTTACCCTGCTGCAAAACCAACGCCCGAAAACGGCCTTCTGGACCGGACTGGCATGGGGTTTAGGCCTCTTTGGCAGTGGCGTGTGGTGGGTGCATGTCAGCATTGCCGACTTTGGCGGCATGCCAATCGCCGCCGGCCTCTTCCTGATGGCCCTGCTGATTGGCTATCTCGCCCTCTTTCCGGCCCTGTTTGGTGCACTCTTTGCCAGACTCGGCCATGGACGCCCTTTCCACCAGCTCATGCTGATTGGCCCGGTACTCTGGCTGTTACTGGACTGGCTGCGTGGCTGGCTGTTCACCGGATTCCCTTGGCTGTGGCTGGGATACGGACAAATCCACGGCCCCTTTGCCAGCTTCGCGCCGATTCTCGGTGTAGAAGGACTCACGCTGGCCCTGGTGCTGAGCTGCGGTGCATTGGTTGCTGCGGGTTATTACCGCAACTGGAAACCGCTGATGCTGCCGGCCCTGATTTTTTTCCTGGCTTATCAGACCAAAGGCATTGAGTGGGTTCAGCCAGATCCCTATAAGCCGGTGAAAGTTGCTCTGGTGCAGGGAAATATCCCCCAGGCAATGAAATGGCGGCCGGATCAGCAATGGCCAACCCTGATGAAATATCTGGATCTGACCCGTGAAAACTGGGACGCCGATGTCATTATCTGGCCAGAAGCAGCGATCCCTGCACTGGAGCAACAGGTCGGCACTTTCCTGAGTCGTCTGGACGAAGCCGCACGCATGAATCAAAGCGCGGTGATCACGGGGGTTCTGGACAAAACCGAACAGGGCGAGTTTTTCAATAACATCCTGACGCTGGGTGTGAACCGGGATGGCGAATATCATTACGATACGGTCAGCCGGTACAGTAAACACCATTTGCTGCCCTTTGGTGAATTCGTGCCGTTCGGAGACATTCTGCGCCCGATTGCGCCATTCTTTAATCTCCCGATGTCTTCATTCAGCCGCGGCGATTTCATTCAGCCCAACCTGGAAGCGAACGGATACGCGCTTGCGCCAGCCTTATGTTATGAAATTGCCTTCAGTGAGCAGGTCCGCCAGAACGTGGGGATGGGCACGGATATGCTGTTAACCCTGTCGAACGATGCCTGGTTTGGTCGCTCAATCGGCCCACACCAGCATATGGAAATTGCGCAAATGCGGGCACTGGAAACAGGCAAACCATTACTGCGTGCCACCAATACCGGCGTGACAGCCGTAGTCGATCATCACGGACAAATCATCGCTGAACTGCCTCAATTCGAGACAGGTGTGCTACGCGCCACGGTCACCCCGACCAAAGGCTTGACCCCTTATGTCTCTTTGGGCAGCTGGCCGCTGTACCTGTACATGCTGTGGTCGGTCACTCTATCCTGGTTACTGGTGAAACGCCGCCGGGGGGATTTCCGGGATACCAATCCGCAGGAAGGTGTTCACTAATCAACATCCCTTCATGACAGGGTGCAATGCGCCCTGTCATGCGTTTGCGTTTATCGCCTTAAGGGGCCAGTGGCTGACGGGTAAACTGCGTTCCGCCGCACTTCACACAAGGCTCAATGGTCCGGACATGGGTATATTGCTCATGATGACCACATTTCTCGCAGACAAGATGACCCAGCCCGACGATTTCTCCGGCCTGATACACACCCCGGTGTTTCAGATCATCCATGACTTCCACCCACTCCAGCTGCGTTTTGTCCGTCACCTCAGCCAGACCGCGCCAGATGGTTTCAGACACCAGATGATAAAACGGGCTTTCTGAAAACGGCGCCGGACTTTCCTGCACATTCTGCCCGAATTCCTGCACGTCGCGCTTCAGATACTGTCGGATCAGCGCCAGCTCGTCTTTGGTCATATCACTGGCCGCCTCCCGGTATTTTTCAGTGGTTTCAATCCAATGCTTCAGCTCTTCCGGGCTGTGCTTTAAGGTTTCCGTCATTTCTTCCAACATGGATTCATAGGCTGCTTTTTGTTTACCCATGCAAGATCTCCCTGGTCCTTGGACTCACTCAGCAGTGGCCGGGCTGAATTATCACAATATAACCTGCCCTATTCGGCCTCAGCTATTGTTGCTACCTTTACCTTTAGTTATTCTATGTCGATTATTTTGACTGTGTTTATGTAATTCACAAAGATTCCGGAAGTCATCGATGCAAGAACAATATCGTCCACAGGACATTGAACCGAAAGTTCAAGAACATTGGGACAACAACCAAACCTTTGTTGTAAGTGAAGACCCGAATAAAGAAAAATTCTACTGTCTTTCCATGTTCCCGTACCCGAGTGGGCGCCTCCACATGGGGCACGTGCGTAACTACACCATCGGTGACGTGATTTCCCGTTATCAGCGCCTGCAAGGCAAAAACGTCATGCAGCCAATCGGCTGGGATGCTTTCGGTCTGCCGGCTGAAAATGCCGCGGTGAAAAACAACACAGCACCAGCGCCGTGGACTTACGAAAACATTGATTACATGAAGAACCAGCTGAAACTGCTGGGCTTCGGCTACGACTGGAAGCGTGAATTCGCAACCTGTACGCCAGAATACTATCGCTGGGAACAAGAGTTCTTCACCAAGCTGTACAACAAAGGCCTGGTCTACAAGAAGACCTCTTCCGTGAACTGGTGTCCGAATGACCAGACCGTTCTGGCGAACGAGCAGGTTGAAGATGGTTGCTGCTGGCGTTGTGACACACCGGTCGAGCAAAAAGAAATTCCGCAGTGGTTTATCAAAATCACAGCTTATGCGCAGGAATTGCTGGACGATCTGGACAATCTGGAAGGTTGGCCTGACATGGTCAAAACCATGCAGCGCAACTGGATTGGTCGCTCTGAAGGCGTAGAACTGGCGTTTGATGTTGAAGGCCAGGACGTACCGCTGGAAGTATACACCACGCGTCCGGACACCCTGATGGGTGTGACCTACGTGGGAATCGCTGCCGGTCACCCGCTGGCTGACAAAGCGGCACAGAATAACCCTGAGCTGGCTGCCTTTATCGATGAATGCCGCAACACCAAAGTTGCTGAAGCTGAACTGGCTACCATGGAGAAGAAAGGCATGGCCACCGGCCTGTATGCCATTCATCCGCTGAACGGCCGCCGTGTTCCGGTTTACGTCGCAAACTTTGTGCTGATGGACTATGGCACAGGTGCCGTGATGGCTGTTCCTGCGCACGATCAGCGCGACTTTGAATTCGCCACCAAGTACGGCCTGGACATTGTGCCAGTCATCAAGCCTGCCGACGGCAGTACTCTGGACATCAGCGAAGCGGCTTACACCGAAAAAGGTGTTCTGTTCGACTCGGGTGAATTCGACGGTCTGGCATTTCAGGCTGCGTTCGATGCAATTGCCGCCAAGCTAGAAACAGAAGGTAAAGGCAAGAAAACCGTGAACTTCCGTCTGCGCGACTGGGGTGTTTCCCGTCAGCGCTACTGGGGCGCACCGATCCCGATGGTCACCACAGAAGATGGTGAAGTACATCCGGTCCCAGCTGACCAACTGCCCGTGATCCTGCCGGAAGATGTGGTGATGGACGGCGTAACCAGCCCAATCAAAGCAGACAAAGCGTGGGCCGAAACCACCTTTGAAGGCAGACCTGCACTGCGTGAAACCGACACCTTCGACACCTTCATGGAGTCGTCCTGGTACTACGCACGCTACTGCTCGCCAAAAGCGGACGAAATGCTGGATTCCGATGCGGCCAACTACTGGCTGCCGGTCGACCAGTACATCGGGGGCATCGAGCACGCATGTATGCACCTGCTGTATTCCCGATTCTTCCACAAGCTGCTGCGCGACAGCGGTATGGTCACCAGTGACGAGCCGTTCAAGCAGCTGCTGTGTCAGGGGATGGTGCTGGCAGATGCCTTCTACTACACC
This sequence comes from Photobacterium sp. 1_MG-2023, assembly GCF_030547945.1. NCBI lineage: Bacteria > Pseudomonadati > Pseudomonadota > Gammaproteobacteria > Vibrionales > Vibrionaceae > Photobacterium > Photobacterium sp. 1_MG-2023. The sequence continues at coordinate 10,878 of NZ_JAUORR010000031.1, forward strand.
AATGACAAAGGCGCGAAAATCTGGGTGTCTCCGACAGAAGTCACTCTGGAGCGCGACGAAAAAGGCCGCATTACGCAAGCGACGGACGAAGAAGGCAACGCGCTGGTTCACTCCGGCATGACTAAGATGTCCAAGTCGAAGAACAACGGTATCGACCCGCAGGAAATGGTCGACAAATACGGTGCAGACACCGTCCGTCTGTTCATGATGTTTGCCTCTCCGGCGGACATGACTCTGGAATGGCAGGAATCTGGCGTCGAAGGCGCAAACCGCTTCCTGAAACGTGTCTGGAAACTTGTTTTTGAACATACCGCAAAAGGCGTGGTCGAAGCTCTGGATGCTACCTCTCTGACGGCAGATCAGAAAGCGCTGCGTCGTGATGTCCATAAGACGATTGCCAAAGTCAGCGATGACATTGGCCGCCGTCAGACGTTCAACACGGCGATTGCTGCGATCATGGAACTGATGAACAAGTTGGGTAAGGCCCCGCAGGATTCTGTCCAGGACCGCGCACTGCTGGACGAAGCCCTGAAAGCTGTGGTTCGGATGCTGTATCCAATCACCCCGCACGTCTGCTTTGAACTGTGGGCTGCTCTGGGTGAGTCTGACGTTGACCACGCTGATTGGCCAGTCGCAGACGACAAAGCGATGATCGAAGATGAGAAGCTCATCATCGTTCAGGTGAACGGTAAGCTGCGTGCCAAACTGACGGTGGCTGCTGACGCTGACAAAGAACAGGTCGAAGCCATTGCGCTGGCGGACGAAAACGTGTCGAAATTTACGGATGATAAAACCATCCGGAAGGTCATTTTCGTCCCGGGCAAGCTACTGAACATCGTCGCCAACTAATCCGGCACACGAACAACGCCTTCCCACCGGGAAGGCGTTTTCTCTTGAATTCTTGATATGTTTGACAAGGAGTAGACACGGTGAGCACCGCTTCATCCCTGCTGTCCCGTTTTCGTCTGGTGATTGTTGTCCTGCTATCGCTGGCAACAGCCTCTTGCGGCTTTCATTTGCGCGGCAACTATATGCTGCCCGACGACATCGCACGCCTGTCTCTGACCAGTTTTGATAAATACGGGCCGCTGACCCGCATGGTTAAATCTCAGTTTAAGCTTCACGGTATTGAAGCCGTTCCGCCGTCATCCCAGGTGCCAAACCTGCATTTGATCAGCGAGTCTCAGGGCGAACGAACCCTGTCGCTGTATCAGAACAGCCGCGCAGCCGAATATGAGCTGACCTACACCGTAAGCTATCAGGTGGTCGTCCCGGAAAAAGGCGCCAAACGCTTTACCACCAAAGTGAACCGGAGCTTTCTGGACAACCCGTTAACGGCGCTTGCGAAGTCTGTAGAGCGCGACATGTTGCTCGACGAAATGCGTGAGCAGGCTGCCCGTCAGATTATGCGCCAGCTGGCACGTCTGACCGCAGATCTGAACCAGTTGGACGAAGACGAGACGCTGTCTGATGACGTTTCAACGGTTGAAACTGAAACCGACCCGGCTCAAGCAGTCACAAATCAACGGTTGCAGACCGGGGACACAGCAACACCATGAGGATTTACCCGGAACAACTGGGGGAACGCCTGAAACAAGGGCTGTCCTCGGCTTATCTGGTTTGTGGTAACGAGCCTTTACTCCTTCAGGAAACCTCAGATTTACTGAGGCAACATGGCAAAACAGCGGGATTTCTGGAGCGCCACAGTTTTTCGGTCGACAACCAGCTCGACTGGACGGAAGTGCTGGATTGCTGTCAGGCGCTGAGCTTGTTTTCTGCCCGGCAAATCATTGAACTGACCCTGCCGGAAACCGGCCTCAACGCCAATCAGGCCAAATCCTTACAAACCGTCCTTGATGCTTTGCATCCGGATATACTGCTGCTGGTTTATGGCTCTCGCCTGAATAAAAAACAGGAGTCCGGCGCCTGGTTCAAAGCGCTGACTGCCCAGGGCATCTATGTGCCGTGCAATACGCCGGATGCCCGCCAGCTGCCGCGATTTATTCAGCAGCGCTGTCAGCAGCTCGGCCTCAAAGCCGATGCAGAGTCCATCCAGTTACTGGCACAATGGCATGAAGGAAACCTGCTGGCGTTATCGCAAAGCCTGCATAAGCTCACCCTGATTTACCCCGACGGCACCCTGACTGTCCCTCGGATTCAGGATGCGCTCAGTCGCCATAATCATTACACACCATTCCAGTTGCTCGACGCGCTGCTGGCCGGACAGGCCAAACGCAGCCAGCGTATTTTGCGTCAGCTGGAAGCGGAAGGGGTTGAAGCCATCATCATTCTGCGGACCCTGCAGCGAGAGCTGACCCAGCTCTACCGGATGCAGGAAATGGGGAAGCAAGGCACTCCCCTGAACCGGATCTTTGAGAACTTTCGGGTCTGGCAGAACCGCCGCGAGCTTTACGTGGGCGCCCTGCACCGCTTACCACTGCCCCTGTTGCTGCAAGCCCTGCATCAGTTGACTCAGTTGGAACGTCAGGTCAAAACAGATTTCGACAACCATATCTGGCCTGGGTTAAGCACCTTGGCCACCCTGATGTGCGGCATGAGCCAGGGCTTACCCCGAGCGCAGTGAGGCAAATTATTGTTAAATCTGGCTGCTGCTCAAAAAATTCCGCTGAACTGCACGCCGCTCAAACCGCCGCACGGATTGAGCGTGCTATACTCCGGCGTTAAAATGTGAACCTGATCGATGCATCCGACGCTAATCTATGAATAGTGTCAGCCATCCTGAATGACCAAAAATAGAGGGAGTCCCTTTGCAGGTACAAGAATTACACGATTTTATTGTTGATAAAATTGATGACATGAAAGCGCAAGATATCGTCACCCTGGATGTGCGCGGCAAATCCAGCATTACGGATCTCATGGTCCTGTGCACAGGGACCTCAAACCGTCATGTGGCTTCTATTGCCGACAATGTCAGCAAAGCCTCCAAACTAATTGATTTCCCGCCTTTCGGGATCAGCGGTGAAGAAGACGCGGAGTGGGTTGTTGTGGACATGGGCAGTGTCATGCTGCACATCATGCAAGAGGATGCCCGAAAAATGTATCAGCTGGAAAAGCTTTGGGGCTAACTGACGGATGAAGTTACAACTGATTGCCGTTGGTACCAAAATGCCCAAATGGGTAGAAACCGGCTTTGAAGAATACCGCCGTCGCTTTCCGAAAGATATACCACTGGAACTGATTGAAATTCCAGCCGGAAAACGGGGAAAAAACGCTGACATTGCACGCATTCTGCAAAAAGAAGGCGAAGCCATGCTGGCTGCCGTCGCCAAAGGAAACCGGATTGTGACCCTGGATATTCCAGGCAAGCGCTGGGATACCGAGCAACTGGCGGGTCAGTTGGAAAGCTGGAAGCTGGATGGCCGGGATGTCTCGATCCTGATTGGCGGCCCTGAAGGTCTGGCTCCGGCATGTAAAGCCGCAGCTGAGCAAAGCTGGTCTCTCTCTCCGCTGACTCTGCCGCACCCGCTCGTCCGCATTGTGATGGCCGAAAGTCTGTACCGGGCTTGGAGTATCACCGCCAATCATCCGTATCACAGGGAATAAGCCGGTATGCGCAAAAAGCGACTTCAGATCCGCGATCATCAGGCCGAATCCTCGTTGTTTTTCCGCCGGGCGATCGTGTCCTTTGTCGGTATTATTGCCCTGATCGGCGTGTTGATCGCCAATCTCTACCATATTCAGGTCAGCGAGTTTGAGGATTATCAAACTCGTTCCAACGATAACCGCATCAAGATTGTGCCTGTAGCGCCGAACCGCGGCCTGATCTACGACCGGAATGGTGTGCTGCTGGCGGAAAACCGACCGGTCTACTCTCTGGAAGTGGTCACGGAAAAAGTTCCGGATCTGGAGGACAGTTTTGCGCGCCTGAAATCTCTGCTGGGCATTACAGACGAAGAGATTGAACGGTTTGAGCGTGAGCGCCGCCGTACTCGCCGGTTTAATTCCGTACCGCTGCGTAACCAGTTGACGGAAAAAGAAGTCGCCCTGTTTTCAGTCAATCAGCACCGTTTCCCTGGTGTCGAAGTCAAAGCTTACCTGAAACGCTACTACCCCTTTGGCGATGCCCTCACCCATGTGCTGGGTTATGTGGCGAAAATCAACGACCGTGATCTGGACGCGCTGGATCGCAACGGTGTCCTCAATAACTACAAAGCGACACGGGATATCGGCAAGTTAGGGGTCGAAAAATATTATGAAGAGATGCTGCATGGCACGTCCGGCTATCAGGAAGTAGAAGTGAACAGCCGGGGCCGGATCATCCGCACCCTGAAGTATGTCCCGCCGATTCCGGGCAAAGATATCCGGCTGAATCTGGATATTGAGCTGCAGTTGTATGTGAAGCAATTGCTGACGGAGAAGAAAACAGATCCGGAAACCGGTGAAGAGTACACCAAGGTCAAACGGGGTTCTGTTGTCGTTCTGGATCCCAAAGATTCCGCCGTGTTGGCGATGGTTTCCAGCCCAAGTTACGATCCCAACCTGTTCGTACACGGCATCTCGTCCAAACAGTACAGCGAATTACTGAATGATAAAGATCGGCCGCTGGTGAACCGGGTGACGCTGGGGATCTATCCACCTGCGTCAACGATTAAACCGCTGATTGCCGTGGCAGCACTGGCTGAAGGGGTTATCACCACCAGCACCACACGAAACGATCCGGGATACTGGAAAATTCCCAATACCAACAGCCGGCCTTTCCGTGACTGGCTGCGCTGGGGCCATGGCCGGGTGAATATTCACAAAGCCATTGAAGAGTCGGTCGATACCTTCTTCTACCAGATTGCGTATGACATGGGGATTGATCGCCTGTCTTCCTGGATGAGCCGGTTCGGTTTCGGTGAATACACCGGGATTGATATCCATGAAGAAAGCAGTGCCAATATGCCGACCCGCGAGTGGAAGCAAGCCCGTTTCCGCCAGCCCTGGTATCAGGGTGATACCATTCCGGTTGGCATCGGTCAGGGATACTGGACAGCAACGCCACTTCAGATCGCCAAGGCAATCACGGTCCTGGTGAACGACGGGGTTGTTCGTGCACCGCACTTGCTGAAAGATATTATGGGTCCGGAGGGCGAACAACCCGGCATGTATGAAGTCTTCCCACCGATTACCGGCGTCGATCCAAAGTACTGGCAAGTTGCAAAAGACGGGATGTACCGGGTGCTTTTCGGCAACCGGGGAACCGCCCGCCGCGCATTTTATGGCTCAGAATATAAGGCTGGTGGAAAATCCGGTTCAGCACAGGTCTTTGGTCTGGCTGAAGATCAGGAATACAACGCAGAAGAACTGGAAGAACATCTGCGCGATCACGCCCTGTTCACCGCCTTTGCGCCTTTTGAAAACCCTCAGGTTGTTGTGGCGATGGTTCTGGAAAATGCCGGTGGCGGTTCCAGAAATGGGGGGCCGGTCGCCCGTAAAATTTTCGACCACATGCTGCTTGAACACAAGGAAGCACATGACACAAATACATCCGCACGTGCAGAGGTAGCACAATGAGTATCATGGCTGCAGCAGGCAGCAAAAACACACTGAGTGATCGCCTGCATATTGATGTCCCTTTGCTGCTGGGCATTCTCACGCTGATGGGATTCGCCCTAGTGGTGATGTACAGCGCCAGCGGGCAGAACATGGCGATGATGGAACGTCAGGCTGTCCGGATGCTGCTGTCGCTGGCGATTATGTTCATTCTGGCGCAGGTTGCGCCAAGGCACTACGAGACCTGGGCCCCCTATCTGTTTGGAGTCGGACTCTTGCTTCTGGTGGGCGTGCTGCTGTTCGGTGAGATCTCAAAAGGTGCCCAGCGTTGGCTGGATCTCGGCGTTGTCCGCTTTCAGCCCTCGGAGTTGATCAAACTGGCTGTGCCGCTCATGGTGGCACGCTTTATCGGGAATCACCCACTGCCGCCCAGCTTGAAAAATATCGTCATTGCCACCCTGATGATCTTCATCCCGACGATTATGATTGCCAAACAGCCGGACCTGGGGACATCAATTCTCATCGCTGCTTCTGGGGTCTTTGTGCTGTTTTTATCCGGGATCAGCTGGCGGATTATTATCTTTGCCGGCATGCTGATTGCCGCTTTCGTGCCGGTGCTGTGGTTCTTTCTGATGCATGACTACCAGCGGACTCGCGTACTGACTCTGTTCAACCCGGAATCCGATCCGCTCGGGGCTGGTTATCACATCATCCAGTCGAAGATTGCCATTGGCTCTGGTGGGATCACCGGCAAAGGCTGGCTGCACGGCACTCAGTCCCAACTGGAGTTTCTTCCGGAACGCCACACAGACTTTATTTTTGCCGTCATTGCCGAAGAGTGGGGCTTGTCTGGCGTCATTGGCCTGCTGGCCCTGTATGTCTTCATCATCGGCCGTGGGCTGCTTCTGGCCAGCCGTGCACAAACCGCATTTGGTCGCATGATGGCTGGTAGTATCGTGCTGAGCTTCTTCGTTTACGTCTTCGTGAACATCGGCATGGTCAGCGGCCTGCTGCCAGTTGTTGGCGTTCCTTTGCCTCTGGTCAGTTACGGCGGAACCTCCATGGTTACCCTGATGGCTGGCTTCGGCATTCTGATGTCAATTCACACTCACCGAAAAATGTTGTCCAAGGCCAATTGATGCGCACTGCTATCCGTATTCTCACACTCACACTGGGCTTCACCCTGTTTCTGGCAGGGTGTAGCACGACCTCTACGTCAAAACGCTACGATATTGAAGATGATCATGCGCCGGAAAGCTCGCCTTCCCTGGATCATATTGAAGATGCCCAGCCAAGGTACGAACCCAAAAGTCTGGCCGGAAACAGCAACTATACCCTGCGGGGCCAGCATTATCAGATTCTTTCTGCAGACCAGCCATTCAGCCAAAGCGGTCTGGCCTCGTGGTATGGCAAAAAGTTTCACGGACACCAGACGTCCAATGGCGAAATCTACGATATGTTCTCCATGACTGCAGCTCATAAAACGCTGCCCTTGCCCAGTTATGTCAAAGTCACCAACACCAGCAATGGCAAAACAGCCATTGTCCGGGTCAATGACCGCGGGCCGTTCCACGAAGGGCGTATCATCGATCTGAGTATGGCCGCTGCCACCAAGCTGGATGTGATTGGCCACGGCACGGCGCCCGTGAGTATTGAGTTGCTCCAGATGCCCAAGCCAGATACAGAAGAATGGCAAAGCGCCAATCCGAAATGGTTTTTCGTTCAACTGGCCGCTTTCAGCGATCTGAGCAAAGCACAACTTGCCGCACAGAAACTGAAAGCGGCATTCCACACACCAGTCGACGTCAAGAAAGCGGAAGCCGCCGCGATCTATCGCCTGCGGCTGGGACCTTATCTGGACTCCCAGGAAGCCGAACAACACCGTGACCAAGCCAGAGAAAATCAGTTCCCCGAAGCTTTTATCGTTTCGGAGCAACGCGTATTGAACTAATTTGTCATTTAAAAGTCTGACAGAAGAATGTCAAAAATTCACAAGATTCCTGAAAGGCCCACTATTCACCGGGTTGAGCACTGTTTATCAGGGCTCAATCTGATATAGTGGTTCCAATTTTTTTGTTATCCGCAATCCAAGTAACCAAGTATCATGAATAAATCTGCTGCATTTTTTCGCTCTGTCGCCGCCTCAGCCGTACTACTGGCAAGTATTTCGGTGGCTGCGGCACCTGCCGCTGTTCCAGACGCCCCGCAGGTAGCCGCAAAAGGTTATATCTTGATGGACTACCATTCAGGCAAGATTCTGGCCGGGAATAACGAATACGAAAAGCTTCCACCAGCCAGTCTGACCAAAATGATGACCAGTTACGTCATTGGTCAGGCGGTAAAAAGCGGTAAAATTTCGCTGGATGATACTGTCGTCATCAGTAAAAACGCCTGGGCGAAAAACTTTCCCGGCTCTTCCAAGATGTTTATCGAGGTGGGCACCGAAGTCAAAGTTGCTGACCTGAACCGCGGGATCATCATTCAGTCCGGCAACGATGCTTGTGTTGCGATGGCTGAACATGTGGCCGGATCTGAAGACTCTTTCGTGAGCCTGATGAATCAGTGGGCTCAGGCACTGGGTATGAATTCCACCCATTTTGCGAATGTGCACGGCCTCGACAACCCAGACCTGTATACCACGCCGTATGACATGGCACTGCTGGCCGAAGGCCTGATTCGTGATGTGCCGGACGAGTTTGCCATCTATAAGGAAAAGTCATTCCGCTACAACGGCATTGAGCAATTCAACCGGAACAGCCTGCTGTGGGACAAAAGCCTGAATGTTGATGGCCTGAAAACAGGTCATACCGACAAAGCGGGTTACAGCCTGGTTAGTACCGCAACGGATGGCCAGATGCGCCTGATCGCTGTGGTCATGGGAACCCAGAACGCCAATGCACGAAAAGCCGAGAGCAAAAAGCTGCTGAACTATGGTTTCCGTTTCTTTGATACCGTTTCACCGCATAAAGCCAACGAAACCTTTGTGACCGAGAAAGTCTGGATGGGCGACAGCGATGAAGTCTCTCTGGGTGTGAGTCAGGATACTTTCGTCACGCTGCCACGCAACTCAGTCAAAGATCTGAAAGCAAGCTTTGTGCTGGAAAAAGAACTGAAAGCACCGATCCGCAAAGGCGATGAAGTCGGTAAGCTGTACTATCGTCTGGGTGATGAAGATGTGGCTGAATACCCGCTTCTGGCCCTGAATGATGTTGAACAGGGCAGCATCTTCAGCCGACTGATCGATTATATCGCATTGTTATTTAAAGGCTGGTTGAGCTAAAGCAACCCAAACGATGAAAGGACAGCCATGCTGTCCTTTTTCTTTGGACAGTCTGAGTTGTCTCAGTAAGTGCGCCCTCTCCCGAACCTCGACTTGAGTTATGGACAGCTTGCCATTAATATGCTGCCCTTACTTGTGATATACCGCATACCTTCCCGGGAGTTCAGCATGCAACAGCAAGAACAGCCAAAATTAAAAGATCTCTTAGAGTTCCCTTGCCAATTTACTTATAAGGTGATGGGTTTTAACAAGCCTGAGCTGCCTGATCTGGTCGTGGAAGTGATCCAGCGCCACGCTCCGGGCGACTATACCCCAAACGTGAAGCCAAGCGGTAAAGGCACTTACAGTGCCGTCTCTATCACGATCACGGCCACAAGTATCGAGCAGGTGGAAACCCTGTATCAAGAACTGGGCGACATTGAAATTGTCCGTCTCGTACTTTAAGGTCTGGTCTTACCGAACAATTGGCGGCTGAAATTTCAGCCGCCAAGCTTTATAATGCACCCATATGGGTATCTGCTGTATCTGAGCGGCTGCCGAAAGACAACATAGGTGTGAATGTGCAACAAAATCTCATTGTCCGTAATCTGGGCCTGATTGACTACGCTGTCACTTATGAGGCCATGCATGATTTCACCGCCGATCGCAACGACGACACTGTTGATGAGATCTGGCTGGTTGAGCATCTGCCTGTCTTTACTCAAGGCCAGGCCGGGAAAGCCGAGCATGTCTTGAATCCCGGTGAGATACCGATTTTTCAGAGCGACCGTGGCGGACAAGTCACCTATCACGGCCCCGGGCAGCAAATGATGTATCTGATGATCGATCTGCGCCGCCACAATCTGGGCGTTCGTGAACTGGTCACACAGATTGAAAGCACAGTCATCAACACACTATCCCGTTTTGGGGTAACCTCCAATGCCCGTCCGGATGCGCCTGGCGTATATGTTGACGGGAAAAAAATCTGCTCACTCGGTCTACGTATTCGTCGCGGCTGTTCTTTTCATGGCCTCGCCCTCAACGTCAACATGGATCTGTCGCCATTTCAGCGTATTAATCCCTGTGGCTATGCAGGCATGGAAATGACGCAGCTGGCTATGTTCAATGGCCCTACAGAACTGGCTGACGTGCAACCTGTACTTGTCGATGAGTTAGTGAAATTGCTCGATTATCAGAGCATAGAGTGGATAACGGAAAGCAATCAATCATGAGCAAACCGATCGTAATAGAACCTGGCGTCAAATACCGCGACGCCGAGAAAATGGCCCTGATTCCGGTACGTAATGTGGAACAGGAAGAAGCACCACGCGAAATGCTGCGCAAGCCGGAATGGATGAAAATCAAACTTCCGTCCGACACCCAGCGGATCCGGGACATCAAGGATGCGATGCGCAAAAACAACCTGCACTCGGTCTGTGAAGAAGCATCGTGTCCAAATCTTGCTGAGTGCTTCAGCCACGGTACGGCAACCTTCATGATTCTGGGTGCCATCTGTACTCGTCGCTGTCCATTCTGCGACGTTGCGCATGGCCGCCCGCTACCACCGAGTGCAGAAGAACCGGTTCATCTGGCACAAACCATTGCCGACATGAAACTGCGCTATGTTGTGGTGACATCTGTTGACCGGGACGACCTGCGTGACGGCGGTGCACAGCACTTTGCCGACTGTATCCGCGAAATTCGCGTGAAAAACCCGGATATCACAATCGAAACTCTGGTTCCGGACTTCCGTGGCCGGATGGATCGTGCGCTGGACATCCTGCGCGACAACCCGCCAGATGTGTTCAACCATAACCTGGAAACGGCGCCACGCCTGTACCGTAAAGCTCGTCCGGGTGCGAACTACCAATGGTCGCTGGATCTGCTGAAAAAGTTTGGCGAGATGCACCCGAACGTGCCGACCAAGTCCGGTCTGATGATGGGTCTGGGTGAAACCAAAGAAGAAATCGTTGAAGTTCTGAAAGATTTGCGGGCGCATGGCGTTACCATGTTGACACTGGGCCAGTATCTGGCACCTAGTCGTCATCACCTGCCGGTTGAACGCTACGTGCCGCCTTCTGAATTTGATGAGCTGAAAGAAATTGCACTGGAGCTAGGCTTTACCCATGCGGCCTGTGGTCCGTTTGTTCGTTCGTCTTACCATGCCGATCTGCAGGCGAAAGGCGAAGAAGTGAAGTAATTCTGAGCAGGCAGTACAGACTGCCTGTTTCATCGCCTCAGCCACCCGTTCTGAAGACATAAAAAACGCTTCATTCGAAGCGTTTTTTGTTTCCTCTGTTTTTCTGCGCAACCATCAACTCTGGTTTTCTTTATCAATCGCAGCAGCCAGCACAGGTGCAAAGCTTTGTAATGCTGCTTCAGTCACTGGTTTGCCGTCCTCATCCGTCACCGTAATCGATGTCCGGTTGCCCAAATCGCCAAGCTGCAGCTGATACTCACGATTATTCAACTGAAGCGGCTGAATACCCAGATCAATCCAGAACGGATCATCCGGCGCACGGAAAGTCACATCCACGGTGCCCTGAGAGCGATTTCGTCCATCAACGGTAAAGCCCAGCGTCTGCAACAGACCCGGCAAACGTTCCCAGAAGACATTGTAAGGTGCACGTGCAATGACCACAGGCAAACCACCGCGATCCTGACCCATGGTGATCGGAATTTGTTTCACCAGCTCCTGAGCCCGCAGGCGCGCTTTCTCACGCTCATACGCATCATACTTCGCCATGACCAGATTGGTCATCAGAATGCTGTAGCGCTCCTGATTCACGAGACTGACCGGCTTCTCTGCACCACCTTCACGCCAGTCCAGAAGCTTAATGGTATACAAGTACTGGCCGTTCTCCGCGGAGCGGCTGATTCGGTAGCGGCTGCTAATCTCTGTGTCTTCATCCTCGTTGTTCCAGTTCACCCAACTGGTTTCCAACATTTGAGGTGTATTCACATCAAAAGCGACCTGACGCTCCTGACCCAGACGTTTGGTCAGTGTCCAGAGCTCATCCAATTCTGCAGCATTCACCAATTGCAAGCTGACCGTACCATCGGTGTTATTGACCGTTCTGGCACCAGGGATCAACGCCAGGACCTGCTGCGGCGGACGGATATCAACAGCTTTGCCAATCGAGCCCGGATACTCCTTGGGGGGAATAGCATACTCATTGGAAACCGTTGCAACGCTCTCGCTGGGGCTGTTCCAACTGCCCAAGGCCGCAGTTTCCAAATAATTAAAGTCCTGATTTGCCTGACGTCGGCGCTCCGCGCCTCCTGAACAACCAGCCAGTGCAGCAACCATGACAGCCGTAACTGCCAGCTTGTAATTTACATTCATGTAGCGCTCTTACGTTCCTATGCGGTGGCCAGTGAAGGCAGCAGTTTCGCATCTTTCAACGCTTGCAGCACAACAGGTTCAGCCTCTTTGCTCAACGGCGTCAGTGGCAGACGCAGCGTGGCATGCTGGATCAGTCCCAATTTGTGCGCTGCCCATTTCACTGGAATGGGATTCGACTCAACAAACAGGTTTTTGTGCAGTGGCATCAACCGGTCATCAATGGCTTTCGCTGCATCCAGCTCGCCATCTAATGCCAGTTTGAACATGGTTGCCATCTCCTGAGCCGCAATATTCGCTGTCACAGAGATCACACCGTGACCACCAAGAGCAACAAATTCTAAACCGCTTGCATCATCACCGCTGAATTGGAGGAAATCTTCACCACAAAGTTCCCGGGTTTTTTCCACACGAGACAAATCACCCGTCGCATCTTTAATGCCGATGATATTGTCCAGCTTCGACAGACGTGCCACAGTTTCCGGCTGCATATCGACAGACGTACGACCCGGTACGTTATAGAGAATTTGCGGTAGATCAGTCGCTTCAGAAATTGCTTTGAAATGCTGGTACAAACCTTCCTGAGTCGGCTTGTTGTAATAAGGCGTGACAGTCAGACAAGCGGCAACACCCGTACCCGAGAAAAGTTTGCTGAAAGTGATCGCTTCATGGGTGGCATTTGCGCCTGTGCCGGCAATAATAGGAATGCGGCCCTGAGCAAAATCGACAGTTTTCAAAACCACCTTGACGTGCTCTTCAACCGTCAGCGTGGCGGACTCACCTGTTGTTCCAACAGCAACCAGCGCATCTGTGCCTGCTGCAATATGATATTCAACCAAGGATTTCAGGCTGGCGTAATCTACCTCACCGACTTCATCCAAGGGCGTAACTAGCGCTACCATGCTACCAGTAAACATGTCGATCTCCCTTTTTTATTGATTTCTCATGGTACTTTTCAGTGGCCGTAAACACAAGCGACGAGAATGTAAAATAGCTGTCATACCTGAGCAGAATATACCCGGTTTTTCTAAGGCTGTGATCCCTTGTCAAAAGTCGATAAAACCAATCATTTATGTCGCTCACAGCGTATTCCATAACAAAATACACAATTGCTCACCATATTGTGATTTGCCCTTGTTACGACATGGCCGGGAATAAGTTGGCTGTGCTACCATGCAATCATGTACGTCATCAATGTGAAACTGTATGGAACACTACCTCGTTATTACCGCGATAGGCACGGATCGGCCGGGCATCACCGATGAAATTACCCGGCATATTTCCCAGAGTGGCTGCAATATCGAAGACAGCAGACTGGCCATTTTCGGCAGCGAGTTTACCTTTATTCTGCTCCTGTCCGGTACAGCATCTGCTATTTCCCGGGTCGAGGCGACGTTGCCTCTGCAAGCCCAGCAACTTGATTTGCTGACGATGATGAAGCGGACCACCCGGCATGAGCACCGTTTTTATCCTTATACAGCTGAGTTTCATATTGAGGGCACTGATGCACCGGGACTGATTGAAAAATTCACTCATTTCTGTGCAACCCGCCAGATAGATATCTCGGCCCTGAGTGCGCATTCTCAGGAAGATGAAAACCACGGTGAAGACGATCAACTCACGCTTCAACTGAGCACCAACCTGCCCGAAGGTTGTAACCTGATGTCTTTACAGGAAGAATTTGAAGCCTTATGCCAGGACCTAGACGTCCTTGGCACTGTGACATTTACCGGACATAACCCCAAAGAGAAAATAGAAAGGTAAGGAACAAGACATGCAAACCTTGACTGCAGGAACACCCGCACCTGATTTCACCCTCCTGAATCAAGAGGGCGAACCTGTCAGCCTGAACGATTTCAAAGGAAAAAAGGTTCTGGCTTATTTTTATCCGAAAGCCATGACACCGGGCTGCACCGTTCAGGCTTGCGGCCTGCGCGACAGCAAAGCAGAACTGGATGCCCTGAATGTCGTCGTGCTGGGGATCAGCATTGATCCGGTGAAACGCCTGCCGAAGTTCATCGAACGAGACAACCTGAACTTTACCCTGCTTTCAGATGAAGACCACGCCGTCGCCGAGCAGTTTGGCGTCTGGGGTGAGAAGAAGTTTATGGGCAAAGTGTACGATGGCCTGCACCGGATCAGCTTTCTGATCAACGAAGAGGGGATGATTGAGCATGTCTTCAACAAATTCAAAACCAAAGATCACCACGACGTGGTTCTGAACTATCTCAACGAAAATCAGTAATCAGACTCATGCACTTCCCGTCAGGCCGCACCTGCGGTCTGATGGATGAGCGCCTGCCACACCACAATGTTCTACTGCTGACGTGGAACAGATTTGTATCTCAAAACAATTGCAATCCCGCCCAGAATGGCAGCAGATGCCATCATTAACCGGAACGAGACCGCTTCCGACAAAAAGAATACCCCACCCAGAGCTGCCAGCACAGGCACACTTAACTGAATCGTTGCCGCGGTCATCGCCGTCAGTGATGGCAGCACCTGATACCAGATGGCATAGCCAATCCCGGAAGCAATCGCACCAGATAGCACAGCATATAGGATGCCAGCACCATCAAAACGCATGTCACCCGCCAGAAACCAGCACAACATTGCCAGTGGGACCGCCCGAAGGAAATTCCCGGAGGTCGTTTGCAGTGGGGTTGAGCTGCCCTTGCCCAGCAGGGTATAAAATCCCCATGAAACACCGGCAATCACCATCAGGATGGCGCCATCCCAGGCGGGTGCAGAGACGCCGGGCAGCAACAAAACAACCAAGCCACCGAGTGCAAGCGCAAACCCCGCCAGTTGCACTGGTGTTAATCGCTCACCCCGGCACCATCCTGCCGTCATCAGGGTGATTTGAACGGCAGCAAAGAGTAACAATGCGCCAGTGGCAGCAGTCAGACTCTCGTAAGCAAATGAAAAGCCAGCAGCATAGATAAACAATGCTGCAGCCGATGGCCAGTGACCGGTGCGGGTGATGAATCGAGGGTTGATTCCGGATTGCATGGATAGAATCAGCCACAGAAACAATGCGCCTGAAGCGATTCGAAGAAGGGTAAAACTGGCCGGGTCGATTTGCGTTTCGGATAAGGCGACCCGGTTCAGCAGCGAGTTCGCGGCAAAGAACAGCATGGCCAGAGAGGTCAGCAGCAACACCTTCAGGGATGTATTCATCCTCACCTCTCTGCCCAGCATCAGTTAAGGCGTATCCTCAAGATGATCTGTGGCCGGCAACGCATGCCAGACGGCCTTCACCAGTGTCGCAAGCGGGATAGCAAAAAAGACGCCCCAGAACCCCCACAATCCGCCGAAGACCAGCACGGAGACAATGATGGCCACCGGATGCAGGTTCACCGCTTCCGAGAACAGCACAGGCACAAGCACATTACCATCCAGCGCCTGAATGATGCCGTAAGCCACCAGCAGCCACCAGAAATCCGGGGTCAGCCCCCACTGAAACAGTCCGACCATGGCAACTGGCACAGTCACAGCCGCGGCGCCGATGTAAGGGATCAGCACCGAGAAACCAACCAGCACCGCCAGCAGCAACGAGTACCGCAAATCAAGCAGCGCAAAAGTAATATAGCTGGCAATCCCGACGATGATGATTTCAGTCACTTTACCTCGAATATAGTTGGAGATCTGCTCATTCATCTCTGCGCCAACTTTACTGGCAAGACGGCGATTTCTCGGCAACAGACGGCCAAGCGTCGCCATCATTTCCTCTTTGTCTTTCAGCAGGAAGAACACCAGCAACGGCACCAGGATCAGATAAACGGCCAGCGTCGCCAGACTCAGCAGCGAAGCCACAGACCCCTTCAGCGCGGTTTCGCCCATACCCAGCACTTTTTCGCGCAGGCTGTTCATCACTGTGGTGATCTGCTCTGGCTGAACCAGTTCCGGATAACGCTCCGGCAGGCTTGAGACATAACGCTGCAGGTCATTGAACATGCTAGGCACATCAGACAACAGGTTCGTAACCTGATGCCAGATCACCGGGATCAGGCCGAACACCGCCATCACCATCAGCCCGGAAAACAGCAGCAGTACCAGAGTGACAGCAAGGGTTCGGGGCACCCGGAGCCGTGTCAGGTACATCACCGGCCATTCCAGCAGGTAAGCCAGCACAATGGCTGCAAGCAGGGGTGCAATCAGGTTGCCGAAAAAGTAAATGGTGATGAAACCCACCAAGAGGATCGCCACCAAACTGACCGCGTGCGGGTCAGAAAATCTGCGCTGATACCAGCGACTTATCATTTCCAGCATAAATGCGTCACAACCTTTTAGTTACGGTAATCACAAATAACCGTGAATTATCTGTCTGAACAAGCACGTCATAGCCCTGATTCAGCAGATAGCGGGGTATATCCTGTCGGGCGCCGGCATCACAGATTCGGATCTCCAGAGACTGCCCAGACGCCAGTTCACGACACTCCCTTTTGGCCAGCAAAAGCGCCATCGGACAACGGGTTTGGGTTAAATCCAGAGCAGGTATTTCCATTCTTATGCACAGGCGGTTATTATCCAACAGGTTATTGTAAATAACATGATGACGACAAGAAAGAAACAGCGCAGAACTTTTGTTGTCATATCAGGTGTGACACCGACAGATGCAGCCTTCTTTTTGCTGCAATCGAGATTACAACGACACGGAATAAAGGCGACCACCATTTCTATGCTTCGATTTGTCAAAAAGCCAGTTTGTTTGCTGCTCTGTGCTTTGCTGAGCACCCCGACGATGTCCTGGGCCGATGCCTCGCTGGAAGATCTGCCTGAAATCGGCACGACTGCAGCTGCTACGCTGACCATCGAAAAAGAGTTGGAATACGGCGATGCGTACATGCGGATGCTGCGCGCCAGTAAACCCATCATCAATGACCCGCTGTTGTCTGAATATGTTCAGAACCTGGGCCATCAATTAGTGGCCAATGCACAGGATGTCCGCACGCCGTTCGAGTTTTTTCTGATCCAGAACCGCGAAGTCAACGCATTCGCATTCTTTGGCGGACATGTCGCACTACATTCCGGACTCTTCCTCCATGCGCAGAGCGAAAGTGAACTGGCCTCCGTGGTCGCGCACGAAATTGCGCACATCACGCAGCGCCATCTGGCCCGGAGCATGGAAGATCAGGCGAAGAAATCTCCGGCAACCATGGCCGCACTCATCGGATCGCTGATGCTGGCCATTGCATCCCCTGAAGCTGGCATTGCGGCGATTCAAGCCACCACAGCCGCTTCAGTGCAAGGGCAAATCAATTACACCCGCAGTAACGAAATGGAAGCGGATCGGATCGGGATTGCAACACTGGCAAAATCCGGTTTCGATGTTCAGGCCATGCCAACTTTCTTTGGTCGTCTGGCCGATCAGTACCGCTATGCCAGCAAGCCGCCAGCCATGCTGCTGACACACCCCCTCCCCGAATCCCGGATTTCCGATACCCGAAGTCGTGCGGCACAATATCCGCCGCGCCGGGTGCCAATCTCTGAAACCTACTTGCTGGCACAGGCTCGCATCATTGCGCGA
Source organism: Photobacterium sp. 1_MG-2023 (assembly GCF_030547945.1). NCBI lineage: Bacteria > Pseudomonadati > Pseudomonadota > Gammaproteobacteria > Vibrionales > Vibrionaceae > Photobacterium > Photobacterium sp. 1_MG-2023. Next base: position 28,506 of record NZ_JAUORR010000031.1, read on the forward strand.
TACGCCAATTTAGACAGTCGCAATGCCATGGACTGGTTGAACCGGAAAGGTAAAAATGCCAGCGGTGCGGAAAAAATGGCCGTCGATTACGGGAAAGCACTGGTTCTGATGGACAGCGGAAAATACGACGAAGCATCCGCTTTACTGACGCCTCTCCTGTCGGCAGAACCGGGCAATCGCTTTTTTATTGATTCGGCAACCGATCTGGATCTGTTCCAGAAACGCTATGACACTGCCATCAACCGATTACAGCAAGCGCTCAAGTCAAACTCGGCCAATGCCGTGCTCAGACTGAATCTGGCCCATGCTTTTCTGGAAGCTGGCCGGGCTCAGGACGGCCTGTCTATCCTGAGTCGTTACAGCTACGACAACCCCAATGATGTGAATGGCTGGAGCATGATGGCTGAGGCCTATGCCACCATCGGACGACGCGACGGCGAGCTGGCTGCCCGTGCCGAACTCATGGCACTGCGTGGCGACTGGGAAAAAGCGATTCAGAACTACATTCAGGCCAGCCAGATGGTCAAAGTCGGCTCGCTGGATCAGGCCCGATATGATGCCCGGATCGATCAGCTGCGGTTGGCGCGAGCCCGTTTTGCGGATTTATAAACCGCACGCGCCGCGTAAAACGGAGCCAGCTAACACTCTCACAGGAATTGCTTTTTCTGTCTTCCAACTGTCCACTACAATATCAGACATTTAGCCCGTCGCTTCCGGCGGGCATGATGATTCCGATCCGCTCAGGAGAACTTTATGCCAATTACGATTTATCACAATCCACGCTGCTCAAAAAGCCGCGAAACGCTGAACCTGCTCGAAAACCAGGGCATTGCTCCGGAAGTCATTCAATATCTGAGCGACACACCAACGGCTGCTCAGCTGGCTGAATTACAACGGAAACTCGGGTTTGACTCTGCCCGTCAGATGATGCGGACCAAAGAAGACCTCTATCAATCCCTGAACCTGGGCGATGCGTCTGTTTCTGAACAGGATCTGCTGGATGCCATGGCAGCCAACCCGAAACTGATTGAGCGCCCGATTGTTGTCAATGGCGACAAAGCCGCACTGGGCCGCCCTCCCGAGCAAGTACTGGATATTCTGTAATGCATCAGATTCTGGTGCTTTATTACAGCCGTCATGGCAGTACCCGCCAGCTCGCCCGCCAGATCGCCCGGGGGATTGCTCAGATCCCCGGCTGTGAAGCAGTGCTCAGAACCGTGCCGGACATTGACGACCATGCCCAGCTGATGTCCCAGCCTTCCGGCGACCCTTTCGTCACACAATCAGATCTGGAACATTGCGCGGGTCTGGCGCTTGGCAGCCCGGTTCGGTTCGGCAACATGGCTGCCCCGCTGAAGCATTTTATCGACAGTACCAGCGCGCAGTGGTTATCAGGTACCCTGATTGGAAAACCCGCCTGTGTCTTTACCGCCTCCTCTTCCATGCATGGTGGTCAGGAAACGACACTGCAATCGATGATGCTGCCGTTATTGCATCATGGCATGCTGGTGCTGGGGCTGCCTTATTCTGAACCCTTGCTGCACACCACCCAGTCTGGCGGAACGCCCTACGGCGCTTCACATCTGAATCAGAATGATGGCCTGACGCAGGAAGAAGCCACACTGGCACAGGCACTGGGCAAAAGACTGGCGCAAACTGCCAGACTGCTTCATCCCTAAGTGATGCACTGTGCACTGCCACAGTAAAAGGAAACAATCATGAAACCAATGAGCCAGACCACGCAGAATCTGCGCTATTTTGCCCTGACCGCCAACCTGTCCCTGCTGCTTTGGGTCGTGCTGTGGCAAAGTGTGATTTCTCCGCACCCACACCTGAACAACTATGTGGTTGCGGGGATGTGGAGTTTGCCTTTACTGCTGCCTTTAAAAGGCATGCTGGCAGGAAAACCCTATACCCACGCCTGGGCGAACTTCATCCTGATGTTCTATTTTCTGCATGCACTGACATTGCTTTGGACCGATGGCGGGGAACGCTGGCTGGCGCTGGTTGAACTGGGCCTGACGACCGCAGCCTTCTTCGGCAATATTTTATTTGCCAGAGCCAGAGGGCGCGAGTTGGGCAATCAACTGAAAAAGCTGTCCCAGGTTGAGCGTGAAGAGCGTGAAGCTCACGGTGACAAGTAATACCAACCGCAGTCAATCACTGGTCATCCTAGCTTGTTCAAATGCTTGATCACTGACTGACTTTGATTGGTCTAAGCATCGGTGACAAAAAACCCGGCATGGCCGGGTTTTTTATGACTTTCGTTTATGAATTCGGATGCCAGACATACTGACTGATGCCAGATGCTGCCGATTCCCGAGTCGCACTGACATCCAGCTGAGGCAGTGGCTGAGACGCTGAACCTTCCCGGGAGGTCGGGGTAATGATCCCTTCCGTGACGGGTTGAGCGGCGGACGCTTCTTGCGGCATTTCACGAACCAGGGCTGAAACAGACTGCGCCCTCAGTCGCGGTTCCATCTCCAGCTCACGGGCAAATGCCTGTTCGTTGCTCAGTAGCTTAATGGCAAAGCGAACCCGGTCTCCCTGCAAATGGGTGGCATCAACATCTGCCACAGAGCTCATCGCTTGCAGCAATTTTTCCAGCTGGAAAAAATCTTCAACATGACGGACATTGGCAACCTCAATCGCAAACCCGCCTTCCGTCGCACCGCCCAGCTGTACCGCATAACGCGCAGCCAGTTCATCTGCAAGGGTATTCATCATTCCCTGAATCGCATCCTGACCCTGGCTGCGTCCTTCAATCGGCGCTGCATTACCTTCTAACATCTCGGCCGGAGTATTCGGGAATAATTGCCAGTTCACCTGGCTTTTCGCACCCCTGCCGCTCACGCGGGCAATCAGAATCGCTTCCGGTTGATACCGTGCACTGGCCTGAGCCACAGGCTGAGCGAACCCGCCCCACAGATCCGGTACGCTGATTGCGGTGACATCTTCAAAATCGCCAATCGGCAGCAACACAGGCAGACCCCGCATTGCTGCGAACTGATTCAAATTGCTCTGTAGCTGATTGCCAGACTGATCCCAGACAATATTCCGATCACGTCCCTGATCTTCCACCAGCCAGACCAGTATAGTCGGACGTTGTTCCGACCAGAACGTCGCGTTCGCCTGTGTCAGCAAATCCCGGACTTTTCCGCGGTCAAAGCTAACCGCCAGTGCAGGTTGCCCGTTGACCGTACTTTGTCCCAATTGGCTGACATAAGCACTGTTATTGTCCAGTGCTTTCTGAATCACCTCATTCCCGGCGATATCACTCTGGCCAGACACTTTGATCAGCACCTGCTGCAAAGCAGTTGCCCGGGCGGCACGTTCCGTCTGAGTATCGGTATCCGGCAGCAACACCTCTGCCTGATATAGGGTATTCACGGTTGCAGCCTGCAGCGGTAAGGTCACCAGTGCTACAACGAAAAAAGCAAAACGCCACATAAGTCACTCGTCGTTTTTTCTTGATCATTCACGGCTGTCAGACAACCGGATCATCATTTTTTATCCATCGAAGCCTCATCTTATCAGACGCGGGCTTAATTCTCGGGCCTTGCAGCCGCTGGAGCTAATATACCTCAGGCATCCGCAAATAACGTAAATTGTCATAAAAAAATCCTAAAAACGGGCAGCAGTTGGCGTTCCGCTGTGCATCCAATGATACGCATGATCGGATTCAGCCCGTTGTGTTATCCACGATTAATAAAAAACAAGATGCATAAAGTCGGACATCCGGGATGCGCCGCAGTCAAATCACCTCATTCAGTAACAAGATTATCAAATTAATGTCCGGGATCACTGGGGAATCGTTTGCGCTTGTGCTAGCATTGCGCGATTTTTTTATACCGAGGGAGAATTGTGACAATGATGCAGATCTTACAAGGGGTCCAGATGCTGTTTGTGGCATTTGGTGCGTTAGTCCTGGTACCACTGTTAACCGGGCTTGATCCCAATGTTGCCTTGTTCGGCGCCGGTCTCGGCACTTTACTCTTTCAAATCATCACCAAACGCAGCGTTCCCATTTTTCTTGCCTCTTCTTTCGCGTTTATTGCTCCCATCCTTTACGGTGTTCAAACTTGGGGAATCCCCTCAACTCTCGGTGGCCTGATGATGGCCGGGATCGTCTATCTGATGATGGCTGCCGTGATTAAGGTCCGGGGCGTCGGCATCATTCACAAACTCTTGCCGCCTGTCGTGGTTGGCCCGGTCATTATGGTCATCGGTTTAGGTCTGGCTCCGGCGGCCGTCAACATGGCTCTGGGAAAAAGCGGTGATGGCGCGATTCAGATTGTGGACGGCGATCCGGCTTTATGGATTGCAGGGTTCTCCCTGCTGGTCACGATTGTGGTCAGTGTGTTTGCCAAAGGGATCTTTAAGCTGGTGCCGATCATGGCAGGGATTCTTGCCGGTTATGGCGTCAGCCTGTTCTTTGGTGTGGTGGACTTTACACCTGTCCAGCAAGCCAGCTGGTTCGCAGTTCCCAACTTCACGCTGCCTGAGTTCAACATCAACGCCGTTCTGTTCATGATCCCGGTAGCGATTGCCCCTGCTGTTGAACATGTGGGCGATATGCTGGCGATTTCGAACGTCACGAACAAAGATTATCTGAAAAAACCTGGCCTGCACCGCACCATGGCCGGAGACGGTGTCGCAACCATCGCCGCTTCCATGGTTGGCGCACCACCCAATACCACCTACTCCGAAGTGACGGGCGCCGTGATGCTGACCAAAGCATTCAATCCGGCCATCATGATCTGGAGTGCTGTGACTGCCATCGTGCTGGCTTTCGTTGGGAAACTGGGCGCAATTCTGCAAACCATTCCGGTGCCCGTGATGGGCGGGATCATGATTCTGCTGTTTGGCTCAATTGCGACCGTCGGGCTCAATACGCTGATCAAAAATCAGGTGGACCTGCACAAATCACGCAATCTGGTGATTGTCGCGGTCACGCTGGTATTCGGAATTGGTGGTATGGCATTTGGCATTGGCGAGTTCAGCCTGCAGGGTGTCAGCCTGTGCGGTATCATCGCTATCGTACTGAACCTGGTTCTGCCAAAAGATCTGGGTGAGAGCAACATTGTCGACAACGCCCAAATGGAATCAGACAATCATTAAGAGACGTGCCTTCAGCCGCGATTGACGTCGCGGCATTCAAACATAAAAAAACCGGCAATCAGCCGGTTTTTTTATGTTTGAATCGGTCAGATAACAGAATTATTTGGTCCCGAAGATTTTATCGCCAGCATCGCCCAGGCCCGGAACGATGTAGCCTTTGTCATTCAATTTCTGGTCAATGGCAGCCGTGTACAGCTCAACATCCGGGTGCGCTTTTTCCAGCGCTGCAATCCCTTCAGGCGCAGCCACCAGCACCAGCACTTTAATGGAGTGACAACCGTGCTCTTTCAGCAGATCAATGGTTGCAATCATGGAACCGCCAGTCGCCAGCATCGGGTCAACAACCAGCGCCATACGCTCATCAATGTTTGAAGCCAGTTTATGGAAGTAAGGCACAGGCTCCAGCGTTTCTTCATCACGGTAAATACCGACCGTACTGATACGGGCACTTGGCATGTGCTCCAGCACGCCATCCATCATGCCAAGACCAGCCCGCAGGATTGGCACGACAGTGACTTTTTTCCCTTTGATCTGATCCACGTCAACCGGGCCGTTCCAGCCTTCAATGGTAATGGTTTCTGTCTCGAAGTCTGAAGTCGCTTCATACGTCAGCAGGCTACCCACTTCAGTCGCCAGTTCACGAAACCGCTTGGTGCTGATATCCGCTTCACGCATCAGACCAATTTTATGCTTCACCAGCGGGTGTTTTACCTCAACGACTTTCATCTTGGACTCCTACACAACAAAATTTCAAAAAAATCGATCTATTATACACTAGTCCATTGTCTTGCAGGTAGGGAATAACCGTCCATCTGGTCAGGTTTCCGTCATACAGAATATTTGACGCAAACGTTTTCCTTTCCGCCCTGACTACTGTTATCATACTGCGGATTTTGCGATTTAACCGGTGAGGATCTGTTGTGAGCGGTAATCATTCTTCTCTAAGTTACAAAGATGCAGGTGTCGATATTGATGCAGGGAATGCTTTGGTTGATCGAATCAAAGGTGTAGTCAAGCGCACGACACGTCCTGAAGTCATGGGCGGTTTGGGCGGATTTGGCGCACTGTGTTCGCTGCCAACCAAGTATAAAGAGCCGGTTCTGGTTTCAGGGACAGACGGTGTGGGCACCAAGCTGCGTCTGGCGATGGATCTGAAAAAACACGACACCATTGGCATAGACCTGGTGGCGATGTGTGTGAACGACCTGATTGTTCAGGGTGCAGAACCTCTGTTCTTCCTCGATTACTACGCCACTGGCAAACTGGATGTCGACACCGCCGCAAGCGTGGTGAGCGGAATTGGTGAAGGCTGCGTTCAGTCCGGTTGTGCACTGATTGGTGGTGAAACCGCAGAAATGCCAGGCATGTATCACGGTGAAGACTATGATGTCGCGGGTTTCTGTGTCGGTGTTGTTGAGAAATCTGAAATCATCGACGGCACCAAAGTCCAGGCAGGCGATGCGCTGATTGCTGTCGCTTCAAGTGGCCCTCACTCCAATGGTTATTCTCTGATTCGTAAAATCCTTGAAGTTTCTCAGGCCGACCTGAACCAGGATCTGGAAGGGAAGCCACTGTCTGAGCACCTGCTGGAACCTACCCGAATTTACGTGAAACCTGTGCTGAAGCTGATGGAAAGCTGCGAACTGCACGCGATTTCTCACATCACTGGCGGTGGCTTCTGGGAAAACATTCCACGCGTTCTGCCTCAGAACACCAAAGCCGTCATTGACGGCAAAAGCTGGGAATGGCCAGCGGTGTTCAACTGGCTGCAACAAGCAGGCAATGTGGATACCCGTGAAATGTACCGGACCTTCAACTGTGGTGTCGGCCTGGTCATTGCCCTGCCGCAAGACCAAGCCACCAAGGCCGTTGAATTACTGACCGCCGAAGGTGAAAACGCCTGGTTGCTGGGTTCAATTGCAGATGCTGCCGAGGGTGAAGCCCAGGTGGAGATTCGCTGAACAATGAAAAATATCGTTGTGCTGATTTCCGGCAGTGGTTCGAATCTGCAAGCCATCATCGATGCCTGTGAAAACGGGACGATCAGCCATGGTCGGATTGCTGCGGTCATTTCCAATAAGGCCGATGCATATGGCCTGGAACGCGCGCGCAATGCCGGTATTCCGACAGCGCACCTCGCGGCAGCCGATTTTGCAGACCGTGACAGCTTTGACCGGGCTTTGGCTGATCTGATCGACGGCTATCAACCCGATCTGGTTGTCTTGGCAGGTTATATGCGGATCCTCAGTGGCGACTTCGTTCGCCACTATGAAGGCAGGATGCTGAATATCCACCCGTCCCTGTTGCCTAAATATACGGGCCTGCATACGCATCAGCGAGCGCTGGATGCAGGGGATTCCGAGCACGGCACCAGTGTTCACTTCGTAACAGAAGAGCTGGATGGTGGTCCGGTTATCCTGCAGGCAAAAGTCCCCATCTTTGACGGCGATAGCGCTGAAGCAGTAATGGCGCGGGTCCAGCAGCAAGAACACCGGATTTATCCGCTGGTTTGTCAGTGGTTTCTGGAAGGACGTGTGGTCATGCAATCCGATGCAGCGGTTCTGGACGGAGAACGCCTGCCACAGCACGGCTATGCTTCAGAAGAGTAAGTTGTGGGCAAACACGCCTGATGATGCACACAAAAATGCGGCTTTGAAAGCCGCATTTTTTATTTGAGGAACCTCTGAGCCTGGCAAAAATCAGGATCAACGGGGAGCTGGTGACGGCGGTGGATCCTCTGGCACTTCAAGCTTCCGCTGATTGATCAGCTCACCATAGTGGAACACAGCAAACTCACCGGTTTCCATTTTATGCCAGCGCTCATCATTGGTCAGCGGCTGTGTCGCGATCACAGTCACCACATCATTGGGTGTGGTTTCCTGCTGAAAGTCTATCGTCACATCTTCATCAATCAGCGATGCTTTACCAAAGGGCGCACGCCGGGTGATCCAGTGCAGGTTGTTCGAGCAGTACACCAGCACGAACTCGCCATCACTGAGCAGCATGTTATAAACCCCCAGCTTTCTCAGTTGATCACATTGCTTGGCGATCAGCTGGAATATCTGCCCCCAGTCCTGAGGTGGTTGCGGGAAGTGGGAATCAATCTGGTTCATTAGCCAGCAAAATGCGATTTCACTGTCTGTGTCTCCGACCGGCTGATAGCGACCCGTCTCCAAAGCCTCATATCCGGTCAGTTGACCATTGTGCGCGAAAGTCCAGTAACGTCCCCAAAGTTCCCGGGTAAACGGATGTGTGTTTTCAAGACACACCCCACCCCGGTTTGCCTGGCGGATATGACTGATCACCGCACAACTTTTGATCGGATATTGCTGGACCAGCGCCGCGATTTGAGAATGGCAGCTCGGCTTGGGATCTTTAAAGGTCCGAAAGCCCTTTCCTTCATAAAAAGTGATCCCCCAGCCATCAGCATGCGGGCCGGTCCGACCGCCCCGCTGCATCAGTCCGGTAAAGCTGAAGCAAATATCAGTTGGCACGTTTGCACTCATGCCAAGCAATTCACACATGTTTCCCTTTCCTCTGTCAGACGTCCGGCTTACGCGACGCCTTCCATTTCCTTCTCAACCAGCATGATCAGGATGTGAATGATCTTAATATGAACTTCCTGAATACGATCAGCATAGCCGAAATGCGGCACACGGATTTCAACATCCGCCAGCCCGGCCATCTTACCGCCGTCTTTACCGGTCAGCGCAATCACTTTCATGCCTTTGGCTTTCGCCGCCTCAATCGCTTTCAGAATATTGCCGGAGTTCCCTGAGGTCGACAGGCCGAACAGCACATCACCTTTGGCACCCACAGCTTCCAGATAGCGGGAAAAGACATATTCGTAGCCAAAATCATTACTCACGCAAGACAAATGGCTTGGATCTGAAATCGCAATCCCCGGATAGCCCGGACGGTTATCACGATAACGACCAGTCAGTTCCTCAGCAAAATGCATGGCATCGCAATGCGAACCGCCATTACCGCAAGACAGTACTTTACCACCCTGCTTGAATGAGTCCGCTAGCAGCTTTGCCGCTGCTGCGATATCCGCCAGATTCTTTTCATCACTGATAAATCGATTCAGTACTTCTGCCGCTTCCGTTAGCTCGGAACGAATGAGATCTTGGTACATAGGCTTTTCTCTGTGGATTATTGATGATGCAAGGCCATGCCTTGCTGGATATGCCCTGGCAGGCAGTTTACATAGAAACCCTAGGAAGTGTCGACTCGCACGTCGGGAAAACCAGTGATTTATCCCTCATATCAGCCGCTCTGCCGGGAAGGAAACCGTTTTCCCGCCGATTTTTCATCCCAGATGTTCCTCAATCGTTCAAATGACAATGCGAAGTTACTCAGCAATTCTCAAAAAAAGTTTTTACATTTTGGCAAACTTCATCTTACACTTAAACCAAGTGGTATGACCTCTTACCTATTCGTTTTGTCAAACGATAAATACCCACACAGAATATTCCTGACTAAGGAGAAGATAGAATGGCTACACTCGTGTACCTGCTCGGGTTACTGGGAATCGCAGGGCTGCTCGCCTATCACAGAGCCAGCCTGAGAACCTTTACGCTGGTGATTGCTGCCACACTGGCTGTCGGCACCTTGCTGGACATCACTGGTGAATTCAGTTGGCTGGCTTTTCTGGTCATCGCATTGCCACTGAACCTGCAGGCAATCCGCCAGAAACTACTGAGTAAACCCGCTCTGAAAGCCTTCAAAGGCGTGATGCCTGAGATGTCGCGGACCGAAAAAGAAGCGATTGATGCAGGCACCGTCTGGTGGGAAGCTGATCTGTTTCGCGGTGCGCCAGACTGGAACAAACTCCACGACATTCCGGCCCCGCGCCTGAGTGCCGAAGAAAAAGCCTTCCTGGAGGGTCCGGTCAATGAAGTCTGCCGCATGGTGAACGACTTTGAGATCACCCATGATATGGCCGATCTGCCTCCAGAAGTCTGGCAATATCTGAAGGACAAGAAGTTTTTTGCCATGATCATCAAGAAAGAATTTGGTGGTCTGGAGTTCTCTGCCTATGCGCAATCTCTGGTGCTGCAAAAGCTCTCCAGTGTCTCCATGGTGCTTTCTTCAACCGTTGGTGTACCGAACTCCCTCGGTCCGGGTGAGCTGCTGCAACACTACGGTACAGAAGATCAGAAAAATCATTACCTGCCTCGTTTAGCTGAAGGGAAAGAAATTCCATGTTTCGCCCTAACCAGCCCGGAAGCGGGTTCAGATGCCGGTGCCATCCCTGATTTCGGGATTGTTCGCAAAGGCGAATGGCAAGGCGAAGAAGTGCTGGGCATGGAGCTGACCTGGAATAAGCGTTATATCACGCTTGCCCCTGTCGCGACTGTACTGGGCCTGGCTTTCAAACTATACGATCCGGAACACCTGTTAGGGGATGAGGAAGAACTCGGCATTACCTGTGCGCTGATCCCGACTGATCTGGAAGGTGTGAAGATTGGCCGCCGTCACTTCCCACTGAATGTGCCGTTCCAGAATGGTCCGACACAGGGTGACAAAATTTTCGTGCCGCTGAGCTTTATCATCGGTGGTCAGGAGATGGCCGGTCAGGGCTGGCGGATGCTGGTTGAATGTCTGTCTGTTGGCCGTGGCATCACGCTGCCATCGAACACCACGGGCGGCCTGAAAACCACAGCGCTGGCAACTGGTGCCTATTCGCGCATCCGTCGTCAGTTCAAACTACCCATCGGTAAAATGGAAGGTATTGAAGAGCCATTGGCTCGTATTGCAGGCAACGCCTATGTTCTGGATGCTGCCAGCAGCCTGACGGTTTCGGGGATTGACCTGGGCGAGAAGCCTTCAGTGATCTCGGCCATCGTGAAATACCATTGTACCCACCGCAGCCAGCGCGGCATCATTGATGCCATGGATATCATCGGCGGGAAAGGGATCTGTCTGGGCCCAAGCAACTTCCTGGCCCGTGGTTATCAGGGCGCCCCGATTGCGATCACTGTTGAAGGTGCCAACATTCTGACCCGTTCCATGATCATCTATGGCCAGGGGGCGATTCGCTGCCACCCTTACGTGCTGACGGAAATGAATGCCGCTTATAACGAAGATCAGCGTCAGGCACTGACCGACTTCGACAGTGCTCTCTTTGGCCACGTCGGCTTCGTCTTCAGCAATCTGATTCGTTCATTCTGGCTGGGCCTGACTGATGGTCGCGGTTCGTCTGCCCCCCGGAAAGATGCCACCAAGCGCTATTACCAGCAACTGAACCGATACAGTGCCAACATGGCATTGCTGTCTGACATGTCAATGGCTGTTCTGGGCGGCTCTCTGAAGCGGAAAGAGCGTCTGTCTGCCCGTTTGGGTGACATTCTGAGCCAGCTGTATCTGGCTTCAGCCACTTTGAAACGTTATGCCGATGACGGGTGTAAGCAAGAAGATCTGCCACTGGTTCATTGGGGCCTGCAGGATGCACTGTATCAGAGCGAGCAAGCGATTGATCAGTTCCTGCGTAACTTCCCGAGCCGTGCGTTGGCCGGACTGCTGCGCGTGTTGATTCTGCCGCGTGGTCTGTCCCGCGTCCAGCCTAGCGACAAACTGGACCACAAGCTGGCAGTCATGCTGCAAACCCCTTGTGAAACCCGTGATCGTCTGGGCCGTGGTCAATTCCTGGAAGCGATTGAAAGCAACCCAGCCGGAATGATGGAAGACGCGCTGAAAGACATTCTGGCCGCAGAACCGCTGTATGACCGCGTCTGTCAGGCAGCGGGTAAGAAACTGCCATTCATGCAACTGGACAAAGTGGCCGATACCGGTCTGGAACTCAAAGCCATCAATGAAGATGAAGCCGCCCTGCTTCGCCGTGCTGAAGCCGGCCGTCTGCGGACCATCAATGTGGATGACTTTGACCCCCAGCGTTTGGTCGCAGGCGTGTCAGAGCCGCAGAAAGCAATTGAAAACGCTGCGTAAACCGCTTGCATCACCACAAAAAACAAAGGGAAGCTTCTGCTTCCCTTTGCTGTTTTCCGGGTTCCTTCAGACTTTCATGTCCGGCGGAATTTCCAGTCTCGGTTCATCCTGTTCGCTGGCCGCAGACCGATGTCGGCGTCTGCGCAGGAACACCCAAACCGCAGCCAGCAGCACAATCACTGCATTCCCGCCCAGAATCATGTTCCAGGTCTGACTCCGGGCAGCCAGTTGCGCTTCAAGCCGACGCTTTTCTTCTTCCAGCCTGGCTTTCTCTTCCTGTTGTGCCCGATATTCGGCCAGATTTTTATCCAGATGCAGAACCGATGTGATTGCGAAATGGCTTTTCTGCATCGGGAACACCAGCGCACGTTGCTGGTAAGTATCTGTGGCATATAACCAGCCCGACCACGCATAGCTGCCCGGGTTGAGCAGATTCGGCACACTGGCTTCAAGCCGGGTCGCATCCGGGGCAGCCTGCTCCTGACTCACCGTCACCGAGCCGTCTGGCGCCTCCTGATCCAGATGAACTGAGAGCGACCCGGGCTGAATCATGCCTTCATCCGAGGTCACGACCAGCGTATGATTTTCTTCGGTATTTCTTGCCTGAATAAAAGACGGTAACAGCGGCGGCGGATAGACCATGACCTCCTGCTCATACGTTCGCAGAAATATCCCGTTCCCGGAGGTCATTTTCACCCGGTAACGACCCGGCTGAATTTCAATGGGCAGGGCGACCGTAAAAACGCCATCTCCCGGCGCTTCATCCAGCTCCAGGCCGTCATCCGAAAACTCACCCAGCTTCAGCGGCGTGGGTAACGCATCTTCAGCCAGCGCCTCGGGGTCATCCACATACTCATAGAAGTACACCGACATCTTCACCCGATCAAGAAAATCCCGATCAGTCAGCAACTGATCATCCTGTGTCAGGCGCGCCGTAAACTTATAGGTTTCGGTCTGATAAAAGCGTTCCGGCAAAGTGGCAACGTCCAGCTTCAGGTTTGACAACACCTTCACCTGGTTCTTTGTGCTGACTTTACCCACCGCCTGCCATGGCCCCGGCATCGGATTCTCAATGGTGATGATGTCCATGCCTGCTTCTTCATGCCAGGCGACATTATCCGGATGGCGCCACGGATAATATTTCACGCCATCCGGACGCACCAAAACCACATTCTGGTTTTTGGTTTCTCTTTCTACCACGAAGGCCACCTGTTTGATGGTCGGATCCACCCGAAAGCGGTTATCCAACCAAGACGCCGCCGACGCACTTTGTGCGCCAAGCAGAGCCGGGATCAATGTCGACAGTAACGCTAGCCTTCGCATACTTCTCCTATTGACGCCAGAGTGTGACGTCACCTTTCTTTTCAATGATATCTAAACGCGCTTCGTGCGCTTTTAGTTCATCGGCAGAAGCCCGGATAATCTTTAATGTTTTCCGTCCGCTGGTTAGACGACGGATACCACTTTCTGCACCACCGTCACTCTCTTCCCCTGCGGCATGCAGCGCCAGTGATGTCTGGCCGCCGGTCATCATCAGATAGACATCAGCCAGAATCTCGGCATCGAGCAAAGCGCCGTGCAGCGTTCGATGGGAGTTATCAATGCCGTAACGTGAACAGAGCACGTCGAGGTTGTTCCGTTTCCCCGGGAAGATTTTCTTCGCCATATCCAGGGTATCGGTCACCGTACAGAAATCGGTGGTTTTGCCTATCGACGGATTGAGTTTCTGAAACTCATAATCCATAAAGCCGATATCGAAGGGCGCGTTATGTGCGACCAGCTCGGCGCCACGGATAAAGTCCATAAACTCATGATGGATGTCTCCATACGTGGGCTTATCGCGCAGAAATTCATCGGTGATCCCGTGAACCGCCACAGCTTCGGCATCAATCGGCCGATCCGGTTTGATGTAGACGTGGAAAGTCCGGCCGGTGAATTTACGGTTAATAATTTCAACCGCGCCGATCTCGACAATACAGTGCCCTTCGTAGTGAGGGCCGGTCATATTCATACCCGTAGTTTCGGTATCGAATACAATTATGCGTTCATTAGTGGCATTCATAGTGTTGGTTATGTCAGACTAAGTTTTTTTATCCTAAGACGAATACTACCAAAGATGACCAAACAGGTAGAGATTTTCACCGATGGTTCTTGCCTCGGAAATCCGGGACCCGGAGGATACGGTACCCTTTTACGGTACAAAGGCCATGTAAAAGAGCTGAATGATGGCTTTTTTATGACCACAAACAATCGCATGGAATTACTGGCCGCTATTGTCGGGCTAGCATCTCTGAAAGAGTCGTGCATTGTCGATCTGACCACAGACAGCCAATACGTCCGTCAGGGAATCACACAGTGGATTCATAACTGGAAAAAACGTGGCTGGAAAACAGCCGACAAGAAACCCGTGAAGAATGCCGATTTATGGCAACGGCTGGACACCGAAACCCAGCGCCATCAGGTTCGCTGGCACTGGGTGAAAGGCCACGCCGGACATCCGGAAAATGAACGTTGTGATGAACTGGCACGCCAGGCCGCAGAATCGCCGACTCAGGACGATACAGGCTATCAGGAAGCCTGACTCTGCACTGTATTACCCCCGGCGCTTTTCACTCGCCTGCGTCCGGCAGTTGACTGAGATGGGTGTCAGTTGCCGGCGCAGTTTCCAGCTGGGTTTGATCGGTTTGAGCGGGAACGTCCGCTTTCTTGCAACAATCAGATAGATCCCCCCCACTCCGGAGAGTGAACCGGATAACATGCTTTCCGCCCAGGCAGAGAAAGCCGGAGAGCGTGTCGGGGGCAAAATGGCAAGGTTTTCGTGAAACACCACTTCGTAATTCAGCACCCCCAGCCAGTCTTTCACACGCATCGGCATGAACATCCGCCCCGACCAGGGTGCCCGCTTGCGGTTCCAGGGTAAAAGCCCCCTTAATCCATGCAGGCTCAACGGATTAAAACCACTGATCAGTAAATAACCGTCATCGACCAGCACCCGATCCACTTCCCGTAACAGTGTGTGAGGATCCGGACAGAAATCCAGCTGGTGCGCCAGTACACAGGCATCGAAAGATTTTTCCAGAAATGGCAGGGCCAGAGGATCGGCTTCCAGATTCCGAAGCGGATTAACGCGGTCAATACAAACCTGATGCCGGATGTTACAATGCCCACTGACAAGTTCGCAGCTCAGGCCACCGAGCTTCAGCAGATGGTAGCCAAACAATCGCGGCCACCACTCATCCAGCTGCGCCTGCAGTAACTGCGCCGCCCATTCTCCCTGTACAAGCTGAGACCAGGTGTTGGGGGTGTCGATAGGTTTTATCGTGCGGGCTGGCTTCATAAATGATGACTCACCACATCAAGGACCGGAGACAATTAGATGCTAACAATGAAGAGCATACCTGCATTTCACGACAATTACATCTGGCTGATTCAGGGCCCGGATAATCGCTGTGTTGTCGTTGATCCAGGTGATGCCACGCCAGTACTTTCCCGGTTGAAAGAAGAAACGCTGACCCTGGACGCCATTCTCATCACCCACCACCACCACGATCACGTGGGCGGGATCAGTGAAATCAAACGCGCCTTCCCCAACTGTAATGTCGTCGGCCCCGGCGATGAAGCCATTCCGGGCCTGACCCAATCTGTTGAAGATGGCGATCAGGTCGATATTTTCGGCGAACGTTTCATGGTACTGGGCGTCCCCGGTCATACCGCTGGTCATATTGCCTATGTCGGCGACGGTAAACTTTTCTGCGGTGATACTTTATTTTCTGCCGGCTGCGGTCGCCTTTTCGAAGGCACACCTGCACAAATGTACAATTCCTTACAAAAATTGTCCGCCCTGCCCGATGAAACAGAAGTTTTTTGTGCACACGAATATACCAGCAGCAATCTTGCATTTGCCCTGGTTGCAGAGCAGGACAACCCGCACCTGCAGCGTTACCGGGAAGATGTCAGTCAGCGCCGAGCCAGAGGAATCAGCACCATTCCAACCTCACTCGGCCTGGAAAAAAGAGTGAATCCCTTCCTGCGTTGTGATCAGCCGAGCATCAAAAAAGCTGTTTCTAATAAAGCAGTTAATGAAAGTGACCTGGAAACCTTCGCCGCCCTGCGCCGGTGGAAGGATAATTTTTGAAGGGCTGTCACTTGTAACCTGCACCAATCGCCAAGTATTATCACCTGCGATTTTGGTTAAAGGCAGGTTACATGAAATCCCGATTTTTTTTAGCAAGTGCACTGCTGCTGGCTGGTTGCCAGATCACAGAAAACTCACAACAAGAAACTGTGGCAACCAATCAAGAAAGTGCAGGCACAACGCAAAACAACAAGAATGAAGTGCCGGGCAACACTCCGGCCAGCGCGACAGCGACTCTGGCTCCAGCTGCAGAACAGCTGATTCCTCCTCCGGCGCCTGTCATCAGCCCGCAAGAACAAGATGACGTCTGGCAACGCATTGCCCTGCAACTTCAGTTAGACACGCCAAACAACAAGCAAATTAACTACTATCGGAACTGGTACTTAAAACATCCGGGCCACCTGACCATTGTGGCATCCCGTGCCGAGCCTTTCCTTTATCACATCACTGAAGCGGTCGAAAAACGTGGCATGCCACTGGAATTGGCGCTTTTGCCGATAGTTGAAAGCTCATTTGATCAGTTTGCATATTCTCACGGCCGGGCAGCCGGTCTGTGGCAAATCATTCCGGGAACCGGCCGACAGTTTGGCCTTGAGCAAAACTGGTGGTACGACGGCCGCCGCGACGTGGTTCAGTCGACCGAAGCGGCTCTGGATTTGCTCGCCTACCTGAACCGCCGTTTCGATGGCAACTGGCTCCATGCACTGGCGGCTTACAACACCGGGGAAGGCCGTGTTTTCCGTGCCATTCGTGCAAACAAAAAAGCCGGCAAACCAACGGACTTCTGGTCACTGGATTTACCAAAGGAAACCAGTGGTTATGTCCCCAAACTGCTGGCCGTTGCGGATATCATTAAAAACCAGAGCAAATATGGGGTTGATGTCCCTTTCATCGCCAATGAACCCGCCGTTCAGACCGTCGATCCAAAAACCCAGATGGATCTGGCAATGGCAGCAAAGTACGCTGGCCTTTCGCTCTCTGAACTCAAAGCCCTGAATCCTGCCTACAACCAATGGGCAACGGCTCCGGACAACCAAACACATTTACTGCTTCCGGCAGATAAGGTCGACACGTTCAACCAGGCTTTTGAAAACAGTGGCCGACAAGGCATGAAAGTCATTCGCTACCAGATTCAAACTGGCGACAGCCTGAGTGTTCTGGCGAAAAAACACCACACGACGGTTGATTTGATCCAGCGCGCAAACAAAATTTCTGGTTCAGGTATTCGTGCGGGCAAACACATCCTGATCCCGGTTGCGTTGAATGGGGAAAACGCATTTCCGAGCCTGACCAGCCAAGTTCGCTCACAAGCCAAACACGGAGGCGGCTACCGCACGATTTACAAAGTCGAATCGGGTGACAGTCTCTGGACGATTGCGAAGAAGCAAAATGTCAGCATCAAAGAACTGATGAAATGGAACGGATTAAAGAAAAGCGCCACACTTCGGGTTGGCCAGAAACTGAATGTCTGGAAAACCAGCAAGAATGGCGGTGTCATTCGTACCGTCTATTATGAAGTTCGCTCTGGCGATAATCTGAGTGTGATCGCAGACAAATTTAAGGTGAAGCTGGCTGATGTGATTAAGTGGAATCAACTCAACAACCAGAAATACCTGAAACCGGGCCAGAAACTGAAACTCTATGTGGATGTGACGAAGGTAAGCGTATGACGGCACCAACCAATCCATTCATTGCACTTCTGGATACATTCCGCTCCCCCGTGGATTGTTTTACCGCCGTTCATCAGCGCCCTAAATGGGCGCTCTTGCCTTATCTGTTACTGATATTAGCCCCATTCGGCTTATGGGGAGCTTACTTCAATCAGGTCGATTTTGCTTGGTTGCAGGAGACACTCCGCAGCCAGTTACCCATGATGTCAGAAGACAATCAACAGCAATGGCTGACCAAAGAAGTCTTGCTGGCTGGAGAAGTCTTTGGTGATATCTTTGGCCGCACGGCTAACCTCTTGATGCTGGCCCTTTGGCTGAATCTGGCCACCAAAAGCAGCCAGATGCCGCAAAGTTTTGGCAAGTGGCTCGCCGCAAGCTGTTTTATCATGTTTCCCAGCCTGATCGGTGATATCGCCAGCTATCTCAACATTCTGTTTAATCCAGAGAACATCCTGCCGAATGCCGCGGATCTGAATAGCCTTAATGCTTTCCTTCAATTACCAATGGGACATCCATGGGCTGCATTTTCCGCCAGTATTCCTTTGCTGATGCCCTGGTATATCGCACTCACCTATATCGCCGTGAGTGTCTGGTGTGGGATTGAGCGCGCGAAAGCCATCGTCATCGCCGCCCTGCCGTGGCTCCTGGTTGTGATTGTCTGGCCATTACTTATTTGGTCAGCCTGAAGCGCGCAATAATCGGGTGATGATCAGAGGCGTCTGTAGCAGGCGCCTCTGCCGTTTCCAGAACCATGCCACGATAAAACAAATGATCCAACGGCCAGCCCAAAACACGGGTGCGCAAATCTTTTTCCAACGTGGCTTCATGCAGACCCAGCTGCGCAATGAAGTGATTCACAACGGCCATCCGCTCCTCCCGCCATGTATTAAAATCGCCAGCCAATAAAATAGGTCCTTGCGCTTCGTTGAGCTGTTCAGACAAAGCTTCAAACTGCGCACGGTATTCCTCCAGGCCCCATGCGAAATTAATTCCATGCAGATTGACCACGGTTAACTGTTGTCCATTGCTCAAAGGATATCTGGCGAGCAGCGCGGATTTAGGAATTCGCAGCCAGGGTTCAACCGCAAGATACGCGCAGGTTTGTGCCGCCTCTTGCCGGGAAAGATTCATCACGCCCGCAGGTGTATCCAGAAAAGCAAACGCATTTGCCATCGTGACTTGCCATGGGCTCTGCGCCAGATAATTGCTGAATGACTCACTCAGCTTGGCTTCCTGAATCAAGACCAGATCGCTTTCTGCGCTGAAAGTTTCCAGAGCGGACTGCCAGTTGTCACGTTGCTGTTTGTAAATATTCCAGACCGTGACCTGAAGAACACCATTTCGGTCTATCGCCGCTTTCGGCTTCACATCCAGGCAATGAATGCTGTACGACCTCCCTTCTACCGCGTCAGTCACTTGCGCCTGTTCAGGAATATCAAAAGAATAATAGGTTCCGCCTCCGGCAAAGAGCAGAATCAACACGAAAACAACGAGGAGCCTTTTCAACATTCTGTACCTGCAACAATTCTTGGCCAGATCAGCATGTTATCACTCTACGTTTTCTGCACCAAAGCGCTATCTCCGCGACTTTTATTCAAAAAGAACACGCACAGGTTTTAATGGTTCACACTGACCTTCAGATACGACAAAATCCCGTCCGAAGACGAGGTTTTTGAAGAGTGGCAGGGGATGACGGACGATCGGACTGGCGTTCCAGCCGCTGACATCAGCGCAACGCGCTGACCTTCAGAAACGACAAAGCCCCGTCCGAAGACGAGGCTTTCAAAAGTGGCAGGGGATGACGGATTCGAACCGCCGACATTCGGTTTTGGAGACCGACGTTCTACCGGGCTGAACTAATCCCCTACAGAGCTATTTCTAGCTAAATAAGTGGCGGAGCGGACGGGACTCGAACCCGCGACCCCCGGCGTGACAGGCCGGTATTCTAACCAACTGAACTACCGC
>NZ_JAUORR010000032.1:0-47702 GCF_030547945.1 Photobacterium sp. 1_MG-2023
GGATAGTCCACTTTTGCGCTTTGTCGTTCGTCACGGATGATGCTGAAATGTTCTTTGATGGTATCGATATTCATGGCCACTCCTCAAAAGAGGAGCATAAGATCACAATTGGTTCGTCTGGTCAATTTTCACCTAGCATTGAGCAAAAAACGTTCATGATCTTGCCCTGCTCCCGTTCACCTTAGTGTGCTGGTTTCCCTATCAACTCATCACAACAGGTAACCTATCTGTTTATCGTTACCTTTTGATGATGCTTGTCACATCTATCTTTTTACGGAAGTGGGCATGGCATCATCTACTGAAGCATTACAATAGTGCAAATGCATAAGGCCATCGCATGAATTTTAAATTCACTTTGAAAACGCAGGTAATCAAACAATCTTCAGCATTTCGGTGGGCGGGTTCGGGACGGTGGACTGGGCATATTTATAGCGGATCACACTGCGGATCCGTTCCATATTACTGATTTGTGCCAGCTCTTCCAGTAATGCTCGGGGTAAACGGATGTGCATGCTATAGCCAAGTTCACTGACATCCTTCATGTAACTGTCGGCAGACAAAGCCAGCACCAGCTGTTCAAAATCCTGCTGATAGCCGTAACCACGCGACACCGGCTGATCAAGAGACTCGTAGCCCGGATGTTCGCTGGGATCCCAGCCCGGACGTTTCATCTGCTTTTCATCACCTTTCAGGGATGGTTCGCTGCCCGATTCCAGGCTGGCACTGGCCGGACGAACTTTGCTGCGCACTTTATTATCACGGGCAGCCTGCTCGGTCATCGGATTCACCGAGGGTGCCAGTGTCGGCATACTGACATTCAGGGGCGACACGATCATGTTGAGACGACTCCTTCAGGCAACCAGCGCGACCCTGACACATCCGTGGTATTGTCGTGCGACGTATTGATAGTTCTAAAGATGGCAGAATTCTGCTGCCTGTACTCAGAGCTTATCGGCCAGAGGGCTTTTAACTTTAATTTTTATACCCGAGTGGTCGCGGGTGCTGAAAAGCTTTCCTCGTTCATAAAGACTTTCAACGTATGCAGAAAGTCCTCCGGATGAGAAATAAAGGGTGCATGAGACGCCTTGGTGAACACCATTTTATGAGAATCCGGCGCCAGCTGATCCATGTCTGCAGCCACTTTGGCGGGTACCAGCCCGTCCAGTCGGCCATACATCCGCAGCCAGGGCTGACGAATCCCGCTCAGTGCCTCACGCAGATCAACGTCCGCCAGCATTTCCAACCCTGCTGCCAGTGCAGATGGTGTCGGCTGAGGCCGTGACAGAACGGCCTGTTTGAGCTGCTTGATATCCTGCCTTGCCGTTGGGCTGCCCATGGCCTGAAGCGCCATGAAACGCTCCACCGTTAAAGCGAAGTCGTCACGGAGCTGTTGCTGGAAGTCACGCAACACTTGTGGCTGAATGCCACGCCAGCGGCCATTGGCAGCAAAACAGGGGGAACTTGCCACCGTGATCAGCTTACGGATGCGATCCGGGGCCAGCAGTGACGCTTGTTTGGCAACCAGCCCGCCCAGAGACCAGCCAAGCCAGACGGCCTGCGCCGGTGCGTCAGCCAGAATGGCCTGTGCCATGGCAGATACTGAGTCCGCTGCCACATCAGCACTGTGGCCATAACCCGGCATATCGACCACATGAACCCGGTACTGCGCACTGAGCTGTGGGATCAGGTGCTGCCAGACCGCGCCATTCATGCCCCAACCATGAATGAGAACCAGATCGGATCCCTGCCCCGACTCCGGGCCAAATGTTTGCCAGTAAACCGACGCCGCCATGTACACTTCCTTCACCTGAGAAAACCGGATGGCAAGGATGTTATCCCCTGTGACGCGAAGATCAATCTTTCAATGGCCAAATCCGCAATGCGGACTCTGCCGCTTACCACTGCGTGACGATGATCACCTGTGGTGTCAGACTTGCCTGACCAGCCTGCCGCAGCCACCTTACTGCCAACATTGCGGCGCCACCACGTTAGATGCCAGTCCCCACTGTGGTTTTTGCCTGCGCACACCACCACACTGGGATCGGCTGGTGCGGTTGGGTGAGTATGGCTTCCCGCTGAATCGTCTGATCCAACAGTTTAAGTTCCAGCGTCAATTCTGGCTGGGGCCACCGCTTGCCCGGTTGCTGGCTGCTCAGATTACAGCGCCCGCACCTTTGTTGCTGCCTGTTCCCCTGCATCCGTGGCGGCTGCTGCTGCGGGGTTTTAACCAGAGTACCGTACTGGCGACAACCCTGGCTTCCAGCCTGAATGCGACGGTTGATACGCAAAGCCTACGCCGTATCCGGCGCGCTTTGCCGCAGCATCAGTTATCCCGGCAGGCTCGTCTGCAGAATCTGCAACAGGCATTTATACTCAAAGAAAGAGACTGGCCCGAACAGGTCGCCATTGTTGATGATGTGGTCACCACTGGCAGCACGGTGTCTGTCCTGTCCCGGCTGCTACGCAAGCAAGGCGTCCGCCAGATCGATATCTACTGCCTGGCCTTCACCCCGCATCCAAAAGTCTCGGTGCGGTGATCTGTTCAAAAAAACCACACAAGATTCAGGGGTGCGAGTTTGATCGCCAAAGAGTAGAATAGGTTTTACGCTTACTAAGTCAGGTATAACGTCGTGTCTATGATTACTATTACAGAAACTGCACAACAGCATTTCGTCAAGCTGCTGGCCCAGCAGCCGGAAGGAACCAGCATCCGTGTCTTCGTGGTGAACCCGGGTACACCGAACGCTGAGTGCGGCGTGTCTTACTGTCCGCCGGAAGCGGTTGAGGCCACCGACACTGAACTCAAATTTGATCTGTTCTCTGCCTATGTCGATGAACTGAGCCTGCCATTTCTTGCCGATGCCGAAATCGATTTTGTCACCGACAAAATGGGCTCTCAGCTGACCCTGAAAGCACCAAACGCCAAAGTCCGTAAAGTTTCAGACGATGCGCCCCTGATGGAGCGTGTGGATTATGTGATTCAGACTCAGATCAACCCGCAGCTGTCGGGTCACGGTGGTCATGTATCGCTGTCTGAAATTACCGAAGACGGTGTGGCCATTCTGCAGTTCGGCGGCGGCTGTAACGGCTGTTCCATGGTTGATGTCACCCTGAAAGAAGGGATTGAGAAGCAACTGCTGGCTGAATTCAGCGGTGAACTCAAAGGAGTGCGTGACGTCACGGAGCACGCCCGCGGCGATCACTCATATTACTGATTCATGTTTTGAGGCGTGCGAAGCCCTACCCGCGCGCCGATACAGCGAACACGTCGTGAACACGTCATGAACACAAAAAAAGCCGCGATTGCGGCTTTTTTTTATACTTTGGGCTTAATGCCTATCAGGATAATCAGGCTTTCGTGCGATTATTCGGCTAGGTATTTTGCTTGATCAGGCTTCAATAACGGTGATGGTGACTGATCGTCGGCCCCAGTTCTTGGCTGCCCGGACATCACGTCCCATGTAGATATCAATCTTCTTTGACCAGCGACGGTGCATCTTATCCAGCACCACATACTCACCCGGCAGACCGGAAATCTTCACTTTCGAACCGTGCTTCAGGCCCATACTCAAAAGATCACGGGACACTGCAATGGCCTTCATGCCCGGTTTAAGTCGGTCTCCCCAGGCAGCAATCGATGGGTTACTGTCTGTTTGTGCGGGTACCGAATTATAAGCGGTTGCCGTCACTTTCAACTTGGCTCCCGAAGGCATCGCATTCACATGAAAACACCAGCCTAAACTCATAATTACCAATAAAAAAACACCGAACTTTTGTTTCATTTTCAACCTATACCAACCAAAAACAGGTTACATTTTAAACACTTTCAATGGTAAAGGATAGATTTTTAAACCCAAGACGGCTTATTGAACAGCATAAAATATGCTAACTATTTGTTGGTACAGGCCTCTTCAAGGAAAATATTTTTTTGCCACTGATAGGCAAAAATAGCCGCAAGCGACAGCCCCCGCATGCCCAGAAAACCGAGCATGGCCGCCCATAAGGCGTGATTGCCAAACGCCTGGAACCCTTGCCAAATCAGAAAGAATGTACAGGTGGCAACAAACATACTGTTGCGCATTTCCCGCCCGCGAGTGGCACCGATGAAAATGCCGTCCAACAGAAAACACCACATGGAGACCAGCGGCACGGCGGCCAGCCATGGCAAATACCGCACGGCTTCTGCCTGAACCGCAGGAATGTCAGAAATCAGGCTGATAATCTGCGAACCGAAGTAAACAAATGCCAGGGTCATAACGAGCGAAATCACCAGACTCCAGAACGTCGTCCCGATCAGCGAACGCCCAAGCGCATCCCGGTTCCTGGCCCCGATGGCTTTCCCCACCATGGCCTCCATCGCATACGCAAAGCCATCCATGCCGTAAGACACCAGCATCAGAAAACTCATCAGCACTGCATTGGCAGCCACGACATGATCACCCAGGCTGGCCCCTTGAAAGGTCATAAAACTGAATGCCAGTTGCAGGCATAAGCTGCGCAGGAAGATATCCCGATTGAGTCGCAGCAATCGCCCCATGCCTTGTCGGATTTTATCCAGCTGGGTGTTCCAGCGGGGCAAATTCAGGACGACCCACTGCCGTGACACGAAATAGAACCCGAGCAGCATCCCGCTGTATTCAGCAATCACCGAGGCAGCCGCAGCCCCTTTCACTTGCCAGCCCAGCCCCAGCACAAAAAGTACATCCAGCAGAATATTGACGCTGTTGGTGATGATCAGGAGCCACATCGGTAATCGGGCATTCTGACTGCCAAGCAGCCAGCCCATGATCACGAAATTTGCCAGAGCGGCAGGCGCGCCCCAGATCCGGATGGAAAAATACTGATCGGCGTAGGTTTTCACGGCATTGCTGGCATCACTGAAATGAAAGACAGCGCCGAGGATCAGACTGTGGCCTGCAATCAGCAGCAGCGCCAGCCCCCAAGCCAGCGCGATACCCTGCAGAAACACAGCCGCATGGGCAGGTTTGTTGCTGGCGCCATAGGCCTGAGCACAGAGCCCCGTTGTCGCCATTCGCAGAAAGCCCAGCAGCCAGAAGGTCACACTGATCATCATGCCACCGACGGCCACGCCCCCTAAATACCAGGCGTGTTCCAGATGACCAATGACTGCGGCATCCACCAGCCCAAGCAGCGGAACCGTGATATTGGACAACACCATGGGAAACGCCAGCGCAAAAACCTGACGGTGGAGGGAGACATCTTTTAATGCGGCCAGCACGGCAATACCTTATTGTTCAATCCATTCAGCCGCACAGTGTAAGGGGTGACCGGCAGCGACACAATCCGCCGCCGGTATCCTCAGGCGATCAGGGCCTGCAACCAGTGGTCGGCCAGCAGCACCACAAATAAACCCAGTAAATGCCAGATGGAATACTTGAACGTCGCCCATGCATGACCGGGCTCATCCGCAAATTTCAGCTTCAGCGCATAAGCCACAAAGCCCAGATTCAATGCAAGGCTTCCCGCCAGATACAGCATCCCACTCATGCCAGTCAGCCAGGGCATGAGGCCAATCAAAGTAAGGATCAGGGTATAGAGCAGCACCATGGTCTTCGTGAACGCGATGCCATGGGTTACGGGCAGCATCGGCACATCAGCCTTGGCGTAATCATCCCGCCGGTGAATCGCCAGCGCCCAGAAGTGCGGCGGGGTCCAGGCAAACACCAGCATCACCAGCAGCAATGCATGGGGATCAAACTCACCGGTGACCGCCGCCCAGCCCAATAAAGGTGGCGCTGCCCCCGCCAGTCCACCAATCACGATATTCTGAGGCGTCGCGTGCTTGAGCCACACGGTATAAACCAGCGCATAGCCGACCAGACTGGCAAAGGTCAGCCACGCAGTCAGCGCATTGAGTTGCCAGAGCAAGGCAAAGCCCAGCACCATCATACCGCTGGCAAAAATCACCGCATGCAACATCGGTACCCGGCCTCGGGCCAGCGGGCGGTGATGGGTTCGCGCCATCCGGGCGTCAATCCGGCGATCCAGCACATGATTGAACGCAGCTGCAGCAGCGGACTGCAGGCCAATCCCCATCAGCCCCAACACCACGGCTTTGAGCGGCGGAATCCCCGGTACGGCCAGACACATGCCCACCAGTGCGGTCAGCAACAGCATTGCCACCACCTTGGGCTTGGTCATCATCAGGTAATCCCGGCCAAGCTGCCGCCAGTGACGGCCGGACAGGGCAATCTGGCGCTGTTCGACAAGGTTTGATTTTGCCATCTTTTCTTCCTCCCTGAATTAACCGGACTTCTGTGTCATCTGCACGTACCCGGCAGGTTTGCGCTGTAAAGGCAATCCGTGCCCGTGCCTGCTGTATTTCACCCGGTGAATCGCCGGTCGCTGCTTGAACCGGGTCGTTTCCCGATGACGAGACAACACCCAGTATGTCGACAATGTTCCCAGCAACAGGCTCAGACCACCCAGGTTATGTGCAACGGCCACAGGTAAAGGCAAACTGGCCACCACATTGGTCACCCCCAGCGCAATCTGAATCCCCAGTAATGCCGTGAGACCCAACGCCGAACGACGCCACCCTATTCGCCACAGCTGCCAGCACAACAGCAAAACGATCGCTGTGGTGATCATGGCCCCGATTCGGTGTGCAGCATGGATGGACACCCGCTGATCGAAATTCAACACGCCGTACTGATAGGTCTGAAATCCAGGCTGCCAGGGTTCAAAGGCGGTGATATCAAACTTGCTGACCCAATCAACTTCACACACGGGCAATTGCGTACAGACAACCGCTGCGTAATTCGCGGCGGTCCAACCGCCCAGCGCAATCTGCATGGCGACAACGACCAAAGCCGCCACGGCTAATCGCCGCACAGACGTCAGGGATGGAGAGACGGCAGGCGGGCCGGACATAGCCGCTGGGCGCTGACGTCTGAGCATCCGCAGCCAGAGTACCAGCAGCAGACTGGCGGTGGTAAAGCCCCCCAGTAAATGCCCCATGACCACCACAGGCTTGAGCGCCATGGTCACCGTCCACATCCCCAGTGCGGCCTGAAAAATCACAATCCCCAGTAAAATCAGTGGCATCCTGCGGGGCCGGTCTGCCCGGCGGCGGGCCACTACATTGATGGCTACAATCAGCAGACCTAATGCGCCTGCCACATAACGATGCAGCATCTCATTCCAGGCTTTATGGACTTCAACGGGATGATCCGGAAAGGCTTGCTGCGCCAATGCATGCTGGGATTCCGTTTTGGGCACGGTCAGAAATCCGTAACAACCTGGCCAGTCCGGGCAGCCCAATCCGGCTTCCGTCAGCCGGGTATACGCGCCCAATGCAATCACGGTCACAGATAAGGAAAAGGTCAAACCAACCAGCCAGGTAAACCGCCGGTCGGTTAGGCGGAATTGAGAAGCCAGGCTATCCATCGCTACTCCTTCGCGCATCAATGCGCTATCAGCCAATCTTGGAGACTTTCAGCAGACGCTTCAGATCACGCAACATGTCTTTGCCCTGCGCCAGCACCTGCGTTTTTCCTTCCACCAGCGGGTAAGCCAGCATCACATTGCCCTGCGGATCCGCGATATAAATCGCTTCCGCACCATGCTGAAGCTGCCGTAACTGATCCAGCACAGGCTGCGGTGCGACCAGAATCGCGCCGCCTGCAGCGGATGACTCGTCCGCAGGTAAACTCAGATGACCTTGCCCGGACACCAGAATCAGGCTCGCCACTCGCTCCTGCTCAGCCCCCATTGCCACAGGTACTTGTCGTAAATTGAACAACGCCCCCTGACAACGGGAATCGCACTGTTCCGGTAACAGATACACCAGCTGCCACAGACCCCGATTGCCCAGCCAGTCGGACACAACCGGCTCTTCAAGGAGTTGCCCACGATTGGTGACGCCGCCCTGATACCAGTGGCGATCCAGCACCAATTTGGCCAGCAGCACAGGCAAGATAAAAACCAGTAACAACAGAATTAAGCTGACATGTTTCTTCATCCCTGACTTCCTTTTCTTTCCGGCTTCGTCCGTCGAAGCCACCACCAGGCCATACCGGCCACTGCAACAGCCAGCAGAAACCACTGCGCGGCATAGGCATAATGCTTTTGCGGCCCCATCACCACCGGCTGCCAGTTCTGCTTCAGCGCCAGCGGGTCGTCCGGTGCGATCTGAACCACCCAGGCCGGCAAGGGTAATCCGGTCGCGCTGGCCAGCTCGTCTGGCTTAATATTTTGCACCCGCCGAGGCCAGCTTTCTCCTGGCACCTCCTGCGCCAGCTCTGGGAGTTGCGTCGGGGGCGCAATGGTTCCGGTGATCTGCACCAACCCGTGATGTTCGGGCAGAACCGGCAGTTCCTCCCGGTATTGCGGCGCGGCAATCCAGCCCAGATTCACCAGCAGCCAGTCCCCGCGTTCTGTCTGGAACGGATAAAACAGGTGGTATCCCGGCCTGCCCTGATCGAGCTGGTTATCCAGCAAGACAGCCTGGCTGTGGTCAAACGTGCCGCTGAGTCTGACCCGGTACCACAAAGGGTCTTCAGGCAGACTGGCGAGACTGAAATAGGTCTGCTCGCCCCGAAGTTTGAGTGCAGCCGTCAGGATCTCTTTTTCCTGTCCCCGTGAGATTTGCCACAATCCCAGCTTGACCAACCCCAGCAGGACCACCAAAGTAAAAAGAACAAACCCTGTTCGTCTCATTGCGTCCTGAACCTCACTTCGGTCGCCGGATACAGCCACACACGGAGTGCCCATGCTGCTGAAAGCCCTGATAATCTGCCTGCTGATCTTTATTGTGTTTAATCTGTTCCGGGCCTTGCCCGTGATGCTCCGGGGCAAACAAAGTAAGCCGATGTCTCACTTTCTCGGTCGCCGGATATTGTTTTCTGTCCTGCTGTTCGCCCTCTTACTGCTGGCGCTGGCCACGGGCCTGATTGATCCCAATCCGCGACCTTACTAACGCAATGCGCTACAGGATATAAACGAACACAAACAGCCCCAGCCAGACCACATCCACGAAGTGCCAGTACCAGGCACCGGCCTGAAACGCAAAGTGACTCTTGGCCGAAAAGTGGCCATTCAAGACCCGCAGCCAGACAATGAACAAAATCAGAGTGCCAAGCGTGACATGGAGGCCGTGAAAACCCGTCAGCATGAAAAAGGTGTTGCCATACACACCGGCATCCAGCGTCAGGTTCATCTCTTCATAGGCATGGATATATTCCACACCCTGCAGGTAAACAAACAGCCCGCCAAGTAGCACCGTCAGCAATAAAAACAGGGTCAGCCGCGGGCGGTTGTCTTTTTCCAGAGCGGTATGTGCCAGATGCACCGTGACTGAAGACGTCAGCAAAATCAGCGTGTTGTATAAAGGTAGACCGATCGGACCCATCGCCTGCGTTTCCGTTCCGCCCGGTGTCATCACCAACGGCCAATGCGCAATAAATTCCGGCCACAGCACTTCATGAGTCATCGCATTGTTGCCCGCCCCGCCCAGCCAGGGCACGGCAATCATCCGGGCATAGAAGAGTGCACCGAAGAATGCAGCAAAGAACATAATTTCAGAGAAAATAAACCAGCTCATGCCCTGCCGGAACGAACGATCCATCTGCGAGCTGTATAACCCGCTCATCGACTCCCGGATCACATCCCGGAACCAACCCACCAGCATCATCAGCAACAGGCCAACCCCGGACATCAGTATCCAGGGGCCATTTCCGCCAAACAGCCCGCCGACTGTGGCCCCAGCGCCCATCGCAATCAAAAACAGAGCCACTGCGCCCACAATCGGCCATGCACTGGCCGCCGGGACGTAATAAGGCTCGTGGGGTGGCGTCAGCGACTGATCATGTTCAGAGTATGGATTTGCCATGGTCGACCTCATTGCGTTTGTGCCGCGGGTTCCGGCTGAGCGTTAAACAAGGTATAAGCCAGCGTCAGAGTATTGATGTCCTCTGGCAGCTCGGGATCGATATAGAACAGCAATGGCAATTCTGCCGATGCACCGGCCGCCAGTGGCTGGCGGTTAAAGCAAAAGCATTCAATCTTATTAAAATACTGTGCCCCCTGCCCCGGCGACACCGAAGGCACTGCCTGTCCGACCGTGGCATGCTTCGTCAGGTTTTTCGCCGCGAACAGCACTTTGTGGGTTTCCCCCGGATGCACCACCATGCGGGTCACTTCAGGTTCGAACTGCCAGGCCATACCCGGATTGATATACGCCACAAATTCCACCGTGATATTGCGCTTTTCATCCACCTGCTGACTGGCAATCGCCGCCTGATTGGACGTTTTTCCGTTAATTCCGGTGACTTCGCAGAACACGTCATAAAGTGGCACCAGTGCGAAGGCGAAGCCGAACATCCCCAGCGACAATACAATCAGTGTCAGCAGCGACTTCTTCTTGCCTTTATCTTGGCCGTTGTCAGCCATAGTGCCTCCTTAATCCACCTTCGGTGGCGTTGAGAACGTATGGTGAGGCGCGGGTGAAGGCACGGTCCATTCCAGTCCTTCGGCCCCGTCCCAGGGCTTGGCCCCGGCAGGCTCACCGCCGCGGATACACTTGATCAATACCGCCAGGAAAATCAGCTGCGACAGTCCGAACATAAAGCCCCCGATACTGACCACGGCGTTCACATCTGCAAACTGCAAAGCATAGTCCGGGATCCGGCGCGGCATCCCGGCCAGACCAAGGAAGTGCATCGGGAAGAACAGAATGTTCACCGACACCACAGAGCACCAGAAATGCCACTTGGCGAGCCGCTCATCAAACATGTGTCCAGTCCATTTGGGCAACCAGTAGTAGGCCGCAGCCATGATGGAGAAAATTGCACCGGAGACCAGCACATAGTGGAAGTGCGCGACCACGAAGTAGGTATCATGGTACTGGAAGTCTGCCGGCGTAATCGCCAGCATCAGGCCGGAGAACCCCCCGATGGTGAACAGAATGATAAAGGCAATGGCAAACAGCATGGGCACTTCAAACGTCAGAGACCCGCGCCACATGGTCGCCACCCAGTTGAACACCTTCACCCCGGTCGGGACCGAAATCAGCATGGTGCAGTACATAAAAAAGAGTTCGGCGGCCACCGGCATCCCCGTTGTGAACATATGGTGCGCCCAGACCAGAAAACTCAGCCCGGCAATCGAAGCGGTGGCATACACCATGGAGCTGTAACCGAAGAGTTTCTTGCGCGAAAATGCCGGAACAATCGCCGAAACGATCCCGAAACTCGGCAAAATCATGATGTACACTTCAGGGTGACCAAAAAACCAGAAGATATGCTGGAACATCACGGGATCTCCCCCGCCTGCCGCATCGAAAAAGCTGGTGCCGAAATACTTGTCGGTCAGCACCATGGTGACCGCCCCGGCCAGCACCGGCATTACCGCAATCAGCAGAAACGCCGTGATCAGCCAGGTCCAGACAAACAGCGGCATTTTCATGTAAGTCATGCCTGGTGCACGCAGGTTGATAATGGTGACGATGACGTTGATTGCCCCCATGATGGAACTGATCCCCATGATGTGCAGTGCAAACACAAACAAGCCGGTGCTTTGCGGGCTATACGTGGTCGACAGCGGCGCATAGAAAGTCCAGCCAAAGTTCGGGCCGCCCCCTTCCATAAACAACGATGCCAGCAACATGGTGAAGGCGAACGGCAGAATCCAGAAACTCCAGTTATTCATCCGGGGTAATGCCATATCCGGCGCCCCGATCATCATCGGCACCATCCAGTTCGCAAGTCCGGTAAATGCGGGCATCACGGCACCAAAGACCATAATCAGGCCGTGAACCGTCGTCATCTGGTTAAAAAAGTTGGGCTCCACCAACTGCAGCCCCGGCTGGAATAACTCCGCCCGGATCACCATGGCCATGGCACCGCCAATCAAAAACATCGCAAAGCTGAACAGCAGATACAGTGTGCCGATATCCTTGTGGTTGGTCGTAAACAGCCAGCGCCGAATCCCGTGATGGTGGTGCACTTCATGTGCTGTATGCGTGGTGTCTTCCGCCGCCTGCTCGCGCATCATGTCCGTCATGCTTGGTCACTCCCTAAAGCTCTTCGCCTTTCAACACTGCCTGAACCTCTGCAGCCTGCACGGTATCTCCGGTGTCATTTCCCCAGGCATTTCGCTCATAGGTAATCACCGCAGCCAGCTCTTTCAGGCTCAGCTGAGGCCCGAATGCCTGCATCGCCGTGCCATTCCGACCATGAACCACCACGCTGATGTGTTCCAGTTTCTTACCCGGATCCATCGATATCCCTTCTCCAGCCAGCGCCGGGAAGGCACCCGGCAGCCCCTGACCATTCACCTGATGACACACAGCACAACGGGTGTTGTAGACTTTTTCGCCCATGGCCATCAGCTCATCCATCGGCATTTCCATATCCAGCAGACGTTGCTCTTCTTCCCGCGCCACCCGCTGGGCGGTTTTTGTCACCTGCAGCCATTCATCATAGTCAGCCTGGGATTTGGCGATGACCACAATGGGCATGAAACCATGATCCTTCCCGCATAGCTCGGCGCACTGCCCCCGGTAAATACCGGGCTCGTCAATCCGGGTCCAGGCTTCATTAATAAAGCCTGGGTTGGCATCTTTTTTCACTGCGAATGCGGGCACCCACCAGGAATGAATGACATCCTGAGAGGTCATCAGAAAACGAATTTTCTGGCCGACGGGCAACACCAGCGGATGATCGACTTCCAGCAGGTAATTCTCCCGTTTCTGGCGTTCATTCTTGATTTGTGCCTGTGTGGTTGCGAGATTGGAATAAAACGACACATCCTCACCAAAATAGGTGTAATGCCATTTCCACTGCGAGCCCGTGATCTGAATGGTGAGATCAGACTGGGTGGTATCTTCCATGGCCAGCAGGGTTTTGGTGGCAGGAATCGCCATCACAATCAGAATCACAAAGGGGATCAGCGTCCAGAGCAGTTCGACCTTGGTGCTCTCGTGGAAGGACGCAGCAACAGCACCACGTGATTTACGATGATGGATAATGGCCCAGAACATCACGCCGAATACCACCACACCAATCGCCACGCAGATGTAGAAGATCGTCATGTGCAGCGAATAAACCTGCTGACTGACCCCGGTCACTCCCTGAGTCATATTCAGCGGCATGGATGTCGTCTCTGCCCATGCAGGCAACACGAATCCGCCCAGTAATCCGTAAAACAATTGCCGCATCATTCCCTGGATCCCTCCTGCAGTCAGTCCATGTGGTCGCGGCAGTCTGATCACAGGAACAGAGACAGCCGAACCCGCCGGAAAGTCTTCTCAGCGCAAAAAAGCTCTTAACAGCTTGTTTACATTTAACTTAGGACAGATTTCGGAGAATGCGCAAAATTTTGCGCAAGAAATAGACAAGCTTCAGGATTCTGCAATATAAGCGGCAATAGAATGATTTTGTGGCTAATAACGCAAGTGAGTCACAACCGGCGTTAATCGGTGACGAAATGCAGTCAGCCGGGTCAACCAGCGATGCCACGGCCGCCAGCGAGGACACGCTACATCCAAGGGGGAATGACTGGCAACTTCTTCAGACCAGGGCAACCATTGCAGCAACTGACGCACCGGATCCGCAAAGCCATGGTCATACTCCTGAGCGCCCAACTGTTGCCCTAACGCGGTCTGACAGCGATCACCCGCCAGCACCAGGCACAGTTCCAGTTGATGAAAATGGCAGCCAACCCGCTGTACAAACCGGGCCACTTCGGCCTCAGATGCCTGCAGTAATGCCTGATCACACACCAGCATCACCGGCGAGGAAAAACTGGTCGGCAACTGAGAGAGCCAGCTCAGATCGGTCACAGACCCCGGACGCATCCGGTAACGTTCACTGCGATGGAATAAGCGTTGGCGCCACAGCAAGGTTTCATCACAGTCCAGTTCCAGCCAGCGACAACGGCCATTATCGAGACGATAGAAACGCGTATCCAATCCGGCACCGACATTGATGACATGCCCGTTGGGAAAACGACGTAAAAAATGCTGAACGCGCTGATCGACCAGCAGCGTTAATGTGGCGTGCAGTAATTGATGCTGATCGACATTCCCGGTCAGACAATCTGGTGCGAGATGACACTGCTGACATGCCGCTGCGGCAAGCGGGTCATATATTAAACCACCGTCCGCCAGACTCTCGCGGCTGCGGAGCCAGAGCGGCTGCAACAGGTCAGCCGGAATATGGTAGCGGGCAGATTTCGTCATGATCATCTCCAAGGTTACCCTTGAATGATAATGACTCTCATTCTTTAATGCAAAGAAATCCTCTGCCCGATTTGAACCGGGTGCAATTTAACTCCAGCCACCATTGCGGATCACCCCAACGGCAATGCCTTCAATGGTCAGTTGTTGCTGAGTCAGATCAACCACAATTGGCGCAAAAGCGTCATTTTCTGCATGCAAAAAGACCTGAGCACCCTTTTTCTCCAGACGTTTCACCGTCACATCGTCATCCACGCGGGCAACAACAACCTGACCGTTCCGCACATCCTGAGTTTTGTGTACAGCCAGCAGATCGCCGTCCAGAATCCCAATGTCCTTCATGCTCATGCCATTCACCCGCAACAGGAAATCTGCCTGAGGTTTAAACATCGCCGGATCAACATCATAGTGGGTTTCAACATGTTCCTGCGCCAGAATGGGTTCTCCGGCAGCAACCCGGCCAATCAGGGGAAGTCCCGGCTCATCCGGTGCTTCTTCATGAACCAGCAAACGGATCCCCCGGGAAGCACCCGGTACAATTTCAATCACTTGCTTGCGGGCAAGGGCTTTCAGATGTTCCTCTGCCGCATTGGCAGAACGGAATCCCAGTTCACGGGCAATCTCCGCCCGCGTCGGTGGCATCCCGCATTCTTCAATTTTTGCTTTGATCAAATCAAAGACTTCTTGTTGGCGTGGCGTTAACGGCTTCATGACATACCCTGTCTTTTTATACAGTTCACTGTGAGTATATCCAGTGTTCAGGGGTTTGAAAAGGCTATATCGCGCAGAATCAAGGAAATGCGTGCTGTCGCATGTTCGCAGGAAAAGTCAGCAAAAAAATCACATTTCGCCGTTTCAGTTGATGTTTTCCCAGCTAAACCTATTCCGTTTTCTGCTATCCTTGCCACGCATTAAGATTTCGAGGCTAGTAATCAACATGTCAACTTGGCAAAAATTGTCGCAAAGTTTACTGAATTTGCCGCTTTCTTTATTGGTAAAGACCCGCACAATTCCTTCCGATCCAGTCGCAGAACTGCCGCTGGATTTGAACCGACCGATTCTTTACACCTTACCCTTCAGTTCGCAGACCGATCTGCTGACCCTGAGTGCTGCTGCCAAAGCGGCCGGGCTGCCTGATCCGCTGGAACCTATGGTCATCCATGGCCGTACGTTTCCCCGTTATGTTTTTGTCGCCGACAGCCCGAGCATATTTGGCAGTAACGGCCAGATTCCTGCGTCTTCACTGGCGCTGTTTACCGATCTGCTCGCAGCCCATCAGGCCGACGCAGAGCTGGATGTACAGCTCCTGCCCGCCTCTGTGCTGTGGGGGCGCAAACCAGGAACCGAAGGTGAGTCCAAGCCGATCCTCAAAGCACTGAACGGACCGGAGAAAGGGTTCGCTATTCTGGCACAGGGACGCGACTGTCTGGTCCGCCTGAGCCCAACCGTCTCGCTGCGTTTCATGGCAGATAAATACGGCGCGGATGATACCATCGCCAACAAACTGGCCCGGGTCGCCAAAATTCATTTCTCCCGCCAGAAGCTTGCTGCGGCTGGTCCACGTCTGCCACAACGTCAGGCGCTGTTTAACCGCTTACTGGCTTCCAAAGCCATTGAAAAAGTGGTGCGCGAAGAGGCCGAAAGCCGGGATGTTCCGCTGGAAAAAGTGCGCAAAGAAGCCATCGACATGATGGAAGAGATCGCAGCCGATTTCTCCTACAGTCTGGTGCGCCATGGCGACCGCTTCCTGAGCTGGCTGTGGAACCGCCTGTATCAGGGCATTAATGTCAGTAACGCACAGCGCGTGCGTCAGCTGGCGCAGGATGGCCATGAGATTGTGTATGTCCCTTGTCACCGCAGTCACATGGACTACCTGCTGCTGTCTTACGTGCTGTATCAGGAAGGCATGGTCCCACCCCATATCGCGGCGGGCATTAATCTGAATTTCTTCCCGGCCGGGCCGATCTTCCGCCGTGGCGGCGCATTTTTCATTCGCCGCAGTTTTAAGGGAAATCGCCTGTATTCAACGGTGTTCCGTGAATATCTGGGTGAACTCTTCGCCAAAGGCTATTCCGTCGAATACTTCAGCGAAGGGGGCCGTTCCCGCACCGGTCGTCTGTTGGCACCTAAAACCGGCATGCTGTCGATGACCCTTCAGGCTATGCTGCGCGGGCTGAATCGCCCGGTTACGCTGGTGCCGGTGTATATCGGCTACGAACATGTCATGGAAGTGGCCACTTACGCCAAAGAACTGCGTGGAAAACGGAAAGAGAAAGAAAATCTCAGCCAGGTGCTGCGAACGCTGCGCAAGCTGCGGAACTTCGGCCAGGGCTATGTGAACTTTGGTGAGCCGATTCCGCTGAACCAGTATCTGAATGAACAGGTGCCGGAATGGCGTCAGGACATTGATCCGA
Organism: Photobacterium sp. 1_MG-2023; assembly: GCF_030547945.1. Lineage (NCBI taxonomy): Bacteria > Pseudomonadati > Pseudomonadota > Gammaproteobacteria > Vibrionales > Vibrionaceae > Photobacterium > Photobacterium sp. 1_MG-2023. Next base: position 16,615 of record NZ_JAUORR010000032.1, read on the forward strand.
TTGAACCACAGCGCCCGCAATGGCTGAATCCTGTGGTGAACAGTCTGGCCGATAAAATGATGACCCACATCAACGATGCTGCAGCCACCAACGGCCTGACACTCTGCGCGCTGGCTCTGCTGTCTTCCCGTCAGCGGGCCCTGAGCCGCGAAGAGCTGGAACAGCAGGTCGATTGCTACCTGCAACTGCTGCAGAACACTCCGTACTCACCGAACTGCACGCAGCCGTCTGATTCTGTCTCAGCACTGGTTGAGCATGCGATCGGTATGGATAAGTTCCTGGTGGAGCGGGACAGTCTGGGTGACATCATCTCGCTCGACCGCCAGCAGTCGTTGCTGATGACCTACTACCGGAACAACATTATTCATTTGTTTGCGCTGCCATCGCTGATTGCTCACATTGTGGTGTCTCATCAGCAATTGAGCCGGGCGGAAATGCATCGCCAGATCGGTCTGCTCTACCCGTTCCTGAAGGCAGAACTGTACCTGCGCTTTGATGAAAGTGATTTACCGGATGCCATTGATATTCTGATTGATGAGCTGATCCGCCAGCGTCTGATCCTGAGCGATGACAATGTGTTGTCACTCAACAGCGCGCGTATCGGTCCGCTTCAGCTACTGGGCAACACCATCACTGAAACACTGCAGCGCTATGCGATCACCCTGACGCTCCTGCGCGGTGAGCCCCAATTGATGAAAAGCGATCTGGAGCAGCAAAGTCAGATGATGGCCCAGCGCCTGAGCCGTCTGCATGGCATTAATGCTCCGGAATTCTTTGATAAAAGCGTGTTCTCCTCTCTGGTGAAAACTCTGCGTCAGCAAGGTTATCTGAATGAAGAGAACCATGCCGTGTCCCGGCCGGTTGCCAGCCTCGCGGATTTACTGGCCGATCTGGTCTCTCCTGAAATCAAGCTGACCATTCAGGCAGTCATGAACCGGGAAGACAAAAAAGAACAGCCGCCGGAAACAACCAACGCTTGAGTGCACCGCTGAAACGAAAAACGCCCGCGATTGCGGGCGTTTTGTCTCATGAAGCCGACATCCATCAGAGCAACAGACTTGCCGCCATCCCCAGCCAAACCACCATGCCGACATAATTATTGTTCAGAAATGCCTTGAAGCATGGCTCACGCTCTCTGCCCCGGATCAGGTGCTGCTGATACACAAACAATGCCGCGGCCCCAAGCAGACTCCAGTAATACACTGGCGTCAGTGACAGCTGAATGCCCACCAGAATCAGCAATCCCAGTGTCCCCAGTTGTAACGCCCCGATGATACGTTTGTCATGACGACCAAACAGAATGGCCGTCGACTTAATCCCGACTTTCAGATCATCATCGCGATCAACCATGGCATATTGCGTGTCATAGGCGATGGTCCAGAGAATATTTGCCACAAAGAGCATCCAGGCCACGGGCGGCAACTCACCCGACTGCGCGGCATAAGCCATGGGAATGGCCCAGCCAAATGCCATCCCCAGCACCAGTTGCGGCAAATGGGTATAGCGCTTCATGAAGGGATACGCCGCAGCCAGCAATAAACCAATGACCGAGAGCTGAATGGTGAGCGCGTTCATCGTCAGCACCAGACCAAATGACACCAGAACCAGCAAGGTAAAAAAGCCCAGCGCTTCCCGTTCACTGATCAACCCGGCAGGCATGGGTCGCTGCGCCGTGCGTTTCACATAACCGTCGACATGACGATCCGCATAATCGTTGATCACACAACCCGCGGCCCGCATGCAAAAAACACCCAGTATGAACACCAGCAACACAGGCCAGTCCGGGATCCCATCTGCAGCCAGAAACAATGCCCATAAGGTCGGCCACATCAGTAACAGACTGCCAATCGGGCGGTCCAGACGGGCTAACTGACAGTAAGCCCTTGCTTTGGTTATCTCCAAAACCCAGATTCTCCTTTTTAAAGCATTCACCGCAGACTACCGGCCTGATGTGACGGATATTGACGGTTTGAAAGTAGACAGCGGATTGCCGTCCTGCGCTGCTTTTCGCGGGTACACAGGTGCCGCCGATAAAAATAATTCGGCCACCAGCATCGGTTTTTCTTTCACCCACAACCGCGAGCGCCGTGCCCAGAGCGATTCACCTTCCAGCCGGAACTCAGCCAGCTGCAATGCATCCCGGCGGGCACTCTGATCGGTAAACACCCGGTAGCCCAGCGGCAATTCGCCCAGCTGCGCCAGATCCTGCTCATCGCCAGTCAGAGTCGGTAACGGAATCAATGTCCGTGCAAATACCCAGGGAATCCCGTCGCCCTGAAGCACCACATTCCGCTCAAGACAATCCACCCGCCCCAGCATTTGCTGTTCACCGGGTTGAAGTTGTGCCGCTTTGATGGGCGATTGCTCCAGCAACAGCACACTGAACTGATGACAATCCCGGGCAAACCGGCGTGACAGCGATCCCTGCTCATGCAGCCAACTGGCCAGCACGGCATCGGCCATCTTGACCTGGTCGCTGGATTGCCAGTCGGCCTGAGCCAGCAGGGGCTTATAAATCTGCTTGAATGTCGACATCTTCCCAATTCAATTCGCGAAACTGCGGTATCTTGAGGTTTATATCCAACGGATTAGATCCGCCTTAATTGTCAGGACAGGTACATTGTCTGATGACAGATGAAACCCAATGCGCCCTTATTGTTGCATATCTGCACTGCATCACTTGCTGCAAAAACAATGATTTTGCGTGTCTCACTGACAACCAAAAGATCAACAGCCCCTGTAAAGGGTGATAGAATGTGTTCAATAATACCAATCAACGTCAGTCAATAATCAGAAATAGCGCAGGAAAAATGTTTGAAAACAAGGCAGATTTTTTAGATCAGTAGTCATTCTGCAATCAAAAAATCTAACGCAGTGATCGAACATTTGAACAAGCTAGGATGACCAGTGATTGACTGCGATTGGTTTAATTCACATTGATTGATGCCCTATTGTAGCAAGCTGGCGCGGGCAGGAATACGATTCCTCGCCAAAGTAGGCACTTGGGTAACAGATTTTTCCCAGAGACAGATGGATAGCAAGATGAAATCTCTACTCCTGACCTTCGCGGTGCTGCTGTTTTCCCTGAGCCAGCCCGCGCTGGCACAGACTGCTTCAGCAAACCCGCAATACAGCTATTTTACGCTGACGCCAGATATTACAACCAATTACATCACTCAGGGTAAAAAGCTGGGTTATCTGCGTCTGCAAGTCGATCTCATGGTCGCCGATCCGGATTACCTGCCTCTGGTCGAGCACCACGCCCCACTGATCCGTGATGCCGTGATTCAGATTATCGGCGAACAGCCAGAGTCGAAAATCAAGTCGCTGGCCGGGCGTGAAGCCATCCGCCAGTTGTGTCTGGATCGCGTGAATGACTTGCTGATTGCCGAAACCAATCAGAAACTTCTGACCGAGTTACTCTTTACCAAGTATCTGTATCAGTAAACCCATCTTTGCGGTGGGATGAAGCGATCAAAAATAAAAAGGCGCTCTCAATGAGCGCCTTTGTTCGTTTGAGGGCAACAGCCCTGTTTTCCCGTCATTCGTTTATGCCGCATGGGCCTCGGCTTGTTTGGCAGACATATACGCCGCCACCGCCTGCTGCTGCTCCTGTGTCAGATACAGTCCCAGCTTACTGCGGCGCCACAGGGCGTCTTCCACACTGGCAGCAAATTCATCCTGCATCAGATAATCCACTTCACGGGCATACAAACCTTCGCCGAAATGCTCTCCCAGATCAGCCTCGGTGCTGACACCTTGCATGATTTTCCAGCTCAGCGTGCCGTAGTTGGTCGCCAACCGCTCTGCCGTAAAATCCGACAGCCATGCAAAATGCGCCTGCAGATCTTTCGCAAGACGAGATAAATCAAAGTTCACCTCACCGCCGGGCAGACAAGCGTCTGCGGTCCAGGCCGGTCCCATCTTCGGAAAGAAAGGCGCCAGCTTCTGCAGTGCCGATTCGGCCAGTTTCCGGTAAGTCGTCAGCTTGCCACCAAAGACTGAAAGCAGCGGTGGCTGCGAGCCTTCCTGCTCCAGCTCCAGCGTATAATCGCGGGTGACCGCCTGCGGGGAATCCGATTCATCATCACACAGCGGGCGGACACCAGAGTATGTCCAGACGACATCCTGACGCTGCAGCTTGGCTTTGAAGTGATCATTGTACACTTTCAGCAAATAGCGGATTTCGTCTTCATCAATCGCGACCTGACGCGGATCGCCGTGATATTCCACATCGGTCGTGCCGATAATCGAGAAACGGTCCAGATAAGGGATCACAAACACAATCCGGTTGTCTTCATTCTGCAGAATGTAAGCCTGTGGTTCGTCGTGCACGCGCGGCACCACAATATGCGAGCCTTTGATCAGACGAATGTTGCGTGGCGACGGCGTATCCAGACTGGTGTCATAAAAAGTTTTCACCCACGGGCCAGCCGCATTCACCAGGGCGTGAGCACGACGGGTAAAACGCTCACCCGACTGGGTATCCAGCACAGTCACCAGCCAGGTATCGCCCTGACGTTCCGCCTTTTCAACCCGGCAGCGATTGCGGACTTCCCCACCACGAGACGCGGTTTCGATCGCATTCAGAATCACCAGACGCGCATCATCCACCCAGCAGTCTGAATATTCAAAGCCTTTGGTGATTTCCGGCACCAGTGCAGAATCGGCGCCAAATCGCAGCCCTTCACTGGCCGGTAACGTGGTGCGCTTTCCCAGATGGTCATACAGGAACAGACCGGCACGGATCATCCAGGCAGGTCTCAGATGCGGACGGTGCGGCAGGCGAAAGCGCATCGGTTTGGCAATGTGCGGAATTTTACGAAGCAGGACTTCCCGCTCGGCCAGTGCTTCCCCGACCAGACGGAACTCATAATGCTCCAGATAGCGCAGGCCACCATGGATCAGCTTTGAGCTGGCTGATGACGTTGCAGATGCAAAGTCTTCCGCCTCAAACAATGCCACCTTCAGACCGCGCCCTGCGGCGTCGGCCGCAATACCGGCACCGTTAATACCACCACCAACAACGATGATGTCCAGAATCTCATTTGCTGCTGTCATGCCTGTCACCTGTACCTTTTTCGCACCACTCGAATTCATGCCTGCTTATTAGCATAGGCCATGCATTCGAAAGTCATCACTGAGTTTGAATGTTCGTTATCGCTCAATATAGCCAAAAGCAACGCGAACATCATCCTTTTTATGCGCGAAATATGACACCATTATGATCATACGCACAAAAAAAGCTGCCTTACAGGCAGCTTTATGGGGGTATTCCTAGAAAGAAGAGTCATAGCTGACGCGAAATGCGCGAAAACGCTCAGGCGATTACCATGTCAGTCTGTAATGATTTCGAGATGGGTGTCCAGCTCGGCCAGACGCTTCGACAATGGTTCCGGCGGCGTTTTATTGGTAAACAGCATGTCGATCTGACTGACATCCCCTAAGTTCACCATGGCGTTGCGGCCAAATTTCGTATGATCGACACCCAGCATCACGCAGCGGCTGTTTTCAATGATGGCCTGTTTCACCCGAACTTCATGGTAGTCAAAGTCCAGTAAAGAGCCGTCCAGATCGATACCACTGATCCCGATGATGCCGAAATCGAGACGGAACTGTGAGATGAAATCCAGGGTTGCTTCACCGACAATACCGCCGTCCCGGTTTCGCACTTCTCCGCCCGCCAGAATCACCCGGAAATCATCTTTTCCGGTCAGAATCCCGGCCACATTGAGGTTATTGGTGACCACACGTAGGTCGCTGTGATCAAGCAAAGCGCGTGCAACGGCTTCCGGTGTTGTGCCGATGTCGATAAAAAGTGTCGCGCCATCCGGAATATGCTGCACCATCGCCTGAGCAATCCGGTCTTTCTCGGCCAGTTGCATCACTTTTCGGGTGGTATAAGACGTATTGACTGAGCTGGATGGCACCGTCGCACCGCCATGATGGCGACGGATTTTATTCTCTTCCGCCAGCTCATTCAGATCGCGGCGAATGGTTTGCGGGCTGACTTGAAACCGGGCAACCAAATCATCAGTGCTGACGTAGCCCTGAGTTTTCACGAGATCAATGATCTCCTGATGACGTTTGCTTTGCTTCACTGCTGTTAGTGCTCCTGAATTAACATTGTTCCAGAGGTCTGAGAGACCGGAAATGAATGGCGTGCTCATCTTACTGGTCATTCAGCCATGTGGCTAGGGAAGGGATCCCACTCCTGAAGGAAAGCTCAGGAGTTTGCCGGGTGTCGCAGGCGCGCATCAACAAAGCCCAGAACACACCCCGTGATCAGGCCAAACAGGTGCGCCATATTGGCCACTTGGATCCCCATGATGTTGGTAAAGCCCAAGATCAGCCAAATCAGCATCAGGACCACAATGCCATTCGGCAGGCTCAACCCGCGAGACGGTGCCAGCCAGCCCAGCCACCACAGATATCCCATCAAGGCGTAAACCACACCGGAAAGGCCGCCAAAGTTTGGCCCATTCACCCAATATTGTGCCAGCCCGGATATCAGTGCAGACAGTAAAAACACTTCGAGCAGCTTCAAACTGCCGCTATGTTTTTCCAGGCGACCACCCAGAATCCACCACCACAGGCAGTTAAACACAAGGTGCAGGATGGAGAAATGCAGCAAACTGTGTGACACATACCGCCACAGTTGCCACCCATCACCTTGCATCAAAGGAAAATGCAGCGCTTGGAAGAGAGGTCGCTGCCAGCCCAGCAACCACAGACAATAGATAACCAGGGTGACCCCCAGTACAGTCAGACAAACCGGTCCGGCCTGAGCCCGGATCTGAGCCAGCAGACTCGGGCTGTGATAGTTAAACTTCGGCTGCGGGTGCCGGCTGACCATCTGCCAGGATGCGGCTAGGTATTTTGGATCCTCCGGATGATCGGAAAATCGCTGCCATTCGGCTTCAATTTCAACCTGATGCTGTGGATCGGTCAGCCAGATCGCATACTGGCCACCCGGTTCAGGTGCCAACATCAACTCAATCCCTCGGGAGGCCATGTAATCGATAAATGCTTGCGCCATCCGGGGATTGTCGAGTACGACAATCCGCAGCATGCCTGCCTCCCTTGATCTGTTTGTTTACACAGACTGGGTCTCACACGGATAAGCCGCACGATGCCAGGCTTCAAAGCCGCCGTCCATGCTGTAAACCGTCTCAAATCCCTGATGAATCAGATACTGAGCCGCGCCCTGAGAACTAATGCCATGATAGCACATGACGATCACGGGCTGCTCAAAGTCGACATCATTCATGAACTGAACCATGGAATCATTGGTCAGATGAAACGCAGATTCCGGACGGGACAATGCATGAGATTGTGGATCGCGGATATCGACCAGCACGGCCCGGCTTTCTGACTGTTGTAATAGTTCATACGCTTGTTCAACGGAAATGTGTTCAAACTGCTCCATGATAGCCTCGTGGTGTGTTCAGGGATGCACCTGCCCTATTCTGCGACGGCAGGTCCGAATTTCAAGATGATCATTCATAAGCAAATAGAGGATCAACCGTATCTGCCGCAAGAAAATGCGACAGATGGCATGGATAGATCCGCCATGGCTTACAGGCAGCCAGTATACCTGAGTCAGTTACTCACAGCTTTGAAAATCTAATCCGCCACACACGACGTCTGATTCAGTGAAATATCCCTTTGGGGATCAGCGCTTAGGTTCACAGTTCCCGCCCTGCTTTCAAGTATTGATCAAGCTTTGGCCACCTGTGGAAAAATCTGTGAATTGCGTTGATAATGTGTTTTCGAATCCAAGGATCCACTAGATGTAGTGAGGATCCGATCAAAGCCTGTGGATAATATGAAGCATGCATCGCGCTGAAAATATACGGCTCGCCTTCAACTCACGTCCTGCCTGACTTCAGACACAAAAAAACCGGCCGCTGGCCGGTTTCTTCATGCAATAACTTTGTGGATAGAAAATCCAGATTCAGGCGGGATCCTGCATCTGTCAGGATCTTGCCTGCACAAGATCATCAGAACGCGTCGCCCACCGCATCTTTCAGCTTACGCATCGCATTCTTTTCCAACTGACGGATCCGCTCAGCCGAGACGCCATAATGGTCAGCCAGATCCTGCAAAGTGGCTTTCTCATCGTCTAACCAACGGGAGCGGACGATGTGCTGGCTCCGATCGTCAAGGTTCGACAACGCCAGAGACAGACGATTGTTGGCATGGTTTTCCCAGTTATTGTCTTCAAAGCTTTGCGCCACATCTGAAGATTTATCTTCCAGGAAAAATACAGGCGCCGTATAGCTGCTGTCGCGATCGTCTTCATCGACCGGCATATCGAAAGTAGCATCCTGTGCCGCCAGACGGGATTCCATCTCGCGCACTTCACTCTTTTCGACACCCAGTTGCTCGGCAACCATTGCCACTTCTTCGTTGTTAAACCAGCCCAAACGTTTCTTTGACTTACGCAGGTTGAAGAAGAGTTTCCGTTGTGCCTTGGTGGTCGCCACTTTGACAATCCGCCAGTTACGCAGCACATACTCATGAATTTCAGCTTTGATCCAATGCACGGCAAAGGAAACCAGACGCACACCCACTTCTGGGTTGAAACGTTTGACGGCTTTCATTAAACCGATGTTTCCTTCCTGCACCAAATCTGCCATCGGCAGACCATAACCGGTATAGCCACGGGCAACATGGACCACAAAACGCAGGTGAGACAATACCAGACCGCGTGCAGCCTCAATATCGCCTTCATAATGCAGACGCTCAGCTAACTCACGCTCCTGCTCAGCCGTCAACATCGGATAGCCGTTCACGGACTGGATATAACTGTCCAGACTGTCTGCAGAAACTAAAGCTAATGAAGTCATCTCTTTTGTCATTCAGTAACCCCTGTGGATTGGATTGCCCGAGTCTTACACTCAGGTCTTTCAGATCAAATCAGGTAACAAACACGTTACCTGACCGACAATAATGCCTCTAATGATGGCCAAATTGCAAGCAACATGACCAATACATAGAGTGTGAAACGTCAGATTGGTTCAATTTCTTTTAAGTGCCTCCCGGCAGACAGCCGGGCAGCCAGCACACCAAGCAGGGAGGAGAGCATGATCAGCAGGAGACTCTCATCCCACGCCAGCCCGGTCAGATGGAAGTCGCTACCATAGAGCGCCGCCAGTTTATCAACGGCACCTTCCAGCATCAGGCAAACCAGCGTCGTCAGCACTAACGCCGCCAGAGAAGACAACAGCCCATACCAGGCCCCGGTATACAAAAATGGCCGCAGAATATAGCGGTTGGTTGCCCCAACCAGCTTCATCACCTGCACGGCATCCTTCTGATTTTGCAGTTGAAGTCGCAGCGTATTGCCGACAATCAGAAAAACAGCCAGCAACATCAGGACAGCCATCAGCATGGCCAGTGACACACTCAGTTGTTTAATCGCATCCAGCCGCTGCAACCAATCACTATCCAGCCGGACATCATCCACACCCGATTGCTCACTGAGTTTCTCCGCCAGCACAGTTGCCTGATCCGTGCTTTGCCACGCGTCGATGGGTTTAATCACCAGCACTGCGGGGAGTGGATTTTCATCCAGCAAGCTTAACGCCTGAGCGAACCCAGCATGCTCGCGAAATTCATCCAGTCCCTGCTCGGGGGAGATATATTCAGCTTGGCTGACTTCCGCCCAGCCGGCGATGCTTTCCTGTAATTGTTTGGCTTCGCCGTCGCGGGTGCCTTCCCTCAGATACACCGTCAGTTGCGTGGGGTTTTGCCAGGCTGCACTCACGATACTGATATTTTTCGCAGCCAGATAAAAACAGGATGGCAGCGTCAGTGCAAAGGCCAGCACTGCCAGCGTCAGGACATTCCCCAGCGGACGTCGCCATAAATCAGTGAGTGTTTGCTTACCGACCTGACGCTGAATCGTCAGCCAGCTTTGGGATTCACGCGCCATAGGCAACCTCTCGCAACATGCCGTTGTGCAAATCCAGCCGACGATAGCTGTGACGGCTCAGTAAAGAGGTGTCGTGCGTGGCCATGAGGACACTCACACCCACCCGGTTAAATTCCGCGAATAACCCCATCATTTGCTGAGACAGATCTGCATCCAGATTTCCGGTCGGTTCATCCGCCAGAACCACCAGCGGCTTGTTCACCACGGCTCTGGCAATGCCGACCCGCTGCTGTTCACCACCGGACAGCTGGATTGGCAGGCACTGCGCCTTATCCAGCAAGCCGACCTTATCCAGCGCCGCAGAAACCCGGCGCTTGATATCACCGGGCGCAGACTGTGCGATTTGCAACGGCAGGGCGATGTTGTCATACACGGTGCGATCCATCAGCAATCTGTGGTCTTGAAATATCATTCCGATATGACGCCGCAGAAATGGGATCTGATGGCGGTCAATCCGGGTGATGTCGTGATCGTTAAAATAGATGCGGCCATCACTTGGCCGCTCGATCGCCGCAATCAACTTCAGCAGCGTACTTTTCCCGGCACCGGAATGTCCGGTCAGAAAAGCCATCTCACCTTTACCCAGATGAAAATCCACTTTTTGCAGGGCTTGCCGCCCCCCCCGGTATGCTTTACTGACCTGCTGAAACCGAATCACGTTTATTCCTCGTCGCTAAAGAGTGCCTCAATAAATTCCTGAGCGGCAAACGGACGCAAATCTTCAATGCCTTCTCCGATACCAATGTAGCGGATAGGAATCTTAAATTGATCTGCGATGGCGAAAATTACACCACCTTTTGCGGTGCCATCCAGTTTTGTCAGGGTAATACCAGACACTGGTGCCACTTCGCTGAACAATTTCGCCTGACTGATCGCATTCTGGCCCGTTCCGGCATCCACGGTCAGCATAATTTCGTGCGGCGCCTGTGGATCGATTTTCTGCATCACACGAACAATCTTGCGCAGCTCTTCCATCAGGTTGCCTTTGTTTTGCAGGCGGCCTGCGGTGTCCGCAATCACGACATCCACGTTCCGGGCTTTGGCCGATTCAATCGCATCGTATATCACCGATGCACTGTCCGCCCCGGTGTGCTGTGCCACAACCGGTACATTGTTGCGCTCGCCCCAAACCTGCAGCTGCTCTACCGCTGCTGCACGGAAGGTATCGCCCGCAGCCAGCATCACAGAGTGACCCTGACTCTGGAACTGTTTGGCCAGCTTGCCAATCGTGGTGGTTTTCCCCACCCCGTTCACGCCCACCATCAGAATGACATAAGGTTTGCGGCGGGTATCAATCACCAGTGGCTGCTCAACTTTTGCCAGCATGTCGCCCAGCTCATCTTTCAGCAAGCCATACAGGGCTTCGCCATCTTTCAGCTGTTTGCGGTCGGCTTTTTCCGTCAGGTTTTCAATAATTTTCAGCGTGGTATCCATGCCGACATCGGCCACCAGCAATTGCTCTTCCAGCTCTTCAAACAAATCATCGTCGATTTGTTTACCCCGGAAGAGTCCGAAGAAACCCGAACCCAGATTGTTTCGGGTTTTCTTCAGTCCTTTCATCAGGCGACTGAAAAAGCCCTCCCGCTGCGGTTTATCCTGCACAGCCGGTTCAGAAGATACCGGCACGACAGGCTCAGCCTGCGCTTTCTCAGGCGCTGTGTCTGTCACCGCTTCGGTGTTTCGTGATGATTCAGAAATTTCCTCGGCTTGATGCGGCTGCGTTGCAGCTTCCACATCCAGATGGGCACTTTGCTCCGGGAGCTCAGGTTCAGCGTCATGCTTCTCCTGCATCTCTTCAGCAACGGTGCCGGATTGAAGGGGTTGCTCGGACGCGGTTTCAGACTCAGTCTGCGCTGCCTGCTGTTCAGTTTCATGCTGTGCAGAATCTGCCGGACTAGCGGCGTCCTGCTCTTGTGATTCTTTTTGCTGTGCCTGCGACTCGGTTTGCTCTTCAGCGCCAAACCCCAGCCATGAAAATAATCCGCGCTTCTTTTTTTCTGCCATTGGCAAATCCTGGAAATTGATTGGTACAATTTGCGGCCTGAAAATAAATGGCCTGTTTATCTTTGGGCTTGTGGTGCGCCGTCAGGCACAAACACAAAGATAATCAGGCCCATGTATACTATCACTTTCTCTACGGTCGAAGAAATGTATGACAAGACGTAAGACACAATCCGGACAAAAGCCTAACAAACCCAGTCCGGGAGGCTTTGTAAGAATTATCAGTGGCCGCTGGCGGGGACGAAAACTGCCCGTCCACGATGTCGCCGGGCTTCGTCCGACAACCGACCGGGTGAAAGAAACCGTCTTCAACTGGCTGGCCCCTGAGATCCACGGGGCGACCTGTCTGGATGTGTTCGCTGGTAGTGGCAGTCTGGGTCTGGAAGCCCTGTCACGTGGCGCAGGACAACTGACGCTGTTAGAACTGGATTCACAGGCCGCCAATCAGCTGAAACGTAATCTGGACACACTGGGTTCAGACAACGCAATTTTGCATCAGACCGATTCTCTGGCGTATCTGGCAAAGCCAGGAACCGCTTATGATCTGGTCTTCATTGATCCGCCGTTTCGTCGTGATCTGCTGCCGGAAGTCATCCGTCTGCTGGAAGAAAACGGCTGGCTGATGCCCCATGCCCTGATTTACCTGGAAGCCGAAAAAGAACTCGGTTCGCCAGACACTCCAACGCACTGGCAATTGCTGAAAGAAAAAACAGCAGGCCAGGTTTGCTACCGCCTGTATCAGAGAGAGAAACCATGAAAACGCTGATTTTACTTGCCAAGATTGCCATTGGCTTTGTCTGGGCCGTGTTGCTGCTCAACCTGTTCCACCCATTCCCCGGTGTGGCAGCCATTGCACTCTATATCATGACCGCCTTTTTGCTGGCGATGCATGGCCTGCAAATGTTGATTTTTATTGGCGCATTTGGGGACAAGTTATCACTGAGCCGGTGGGAAAAGTGGTCCATTCTGATCTTCGGTATCTTTGCGCTGCTGGATATTCGTCGCAAACATATGATGTAAGACCATCGCAAAGATTTGAGGGTGCCGCCAGGCACCCTTTTTTGATGACTGCAGGGAGTGCGGCAGGCCATCGCTTCAGGCTGATTCAGGTTTGTCCGTGCTGCATTGCCAGCACCAGTCAAACTGCCCTTCATTCAATTCTCCGCAGGCCGGGCAGCGCCATGGGCTGAACCCACCCTGTTCGTAACCCATCACTAACTGGCTGGCTCTGGACACATCCCTCTCCTGCACCCAGAGCGCGACCTGAACCACATCTGCAGGCAATTCACCTGCCGCAGCACTGAGGTTCTCGCCGGTCAACCGGACATCAATGCCCGCGTGCTCCAGCATGCCTTTGACCAGGTGCGCTTCCAGTGCATTACCTGCATGATAAATTTGCTGCCAGGGTGAGGTCATCAGACATTCCTTCTGCGACTCGTCTCAGCGGAGCAGCACGCTGATCACCAGCAAGGCCTGAGACAGATAATAAGTTGTCATAATACTCCCCGTCGCCGCCGCAAACCTGCCCCGGAATCGATCCAGTGCAAGCAAGGTATCGGAGATCAGAAAAATCAGCGCACCGGCAAACGCAGCCAGACCCGCGCCGGTTCTGGTGGTGAGCCAGTACTCACCTGCTGCCCAGGTCATTTGCAGAATCACGGCGATGTAAACTGCAACAGGCACAGCCAACCGACCCAGAGAGGGCAACAGCAGCAGATAAACGATAATGCCTGCCCCCCCCAGTAATGCTGGCAGCCACCAGACAATCGGTCCGGCCAGTTCTCCCCAGAAAGCCACAGAATAGATGACGTGCGCCAGCAGGAAACTCGCCAAACCAGCGACAAACCTGTCTTTCGGCAGCATCAGGCAGATGTCTCCCACCACAGAACACAGCAAACCGGCAATGATGAGCTTCTGATACAGTTCGCTGGGGCCAAACTGGATGGTTGTTGCCAGCAGTAAGACAATCGTCAGCGGTTTGAACAGATAAAATTGCCACTGAGGGCCGCGATAAGCGGCATTAATATGCAGCAATGCAGAAAAAGAGACGGCTAACCAGACCCACATACGTTCACCAGAGTTATCAAAGCAGTCACAGTGTAAAAACCCCCAGCGGATTGTCTAGCCCGGAGCCCTCAGAAATCCGGCCAATTCTCACCTCTGTGATCTATCACACTTTCATCTAACTTATTCTTAAAGGGCTTATTTCTGTCAAAGTTGCGCGTTTCATTCCTGAAAAGATGAGCCGTAGGCTGAAAAAATGCTGTCACCCTTGCTTGGTAGCCGAAGTGAAGACCAAGCAGAGAAAAAACCGTTCCCATGCCCATACAACCCTTCTGATTTATCGCAGTAACCCGAACATCATAACCAATTAATCACAATAATAAACAACAAGTTAAACAAAAACTTACCTTCTAAACCCGTTCAACATCACTCGCATTAGATTTATCTAACAAAGTTACAATCATGATGAGAATCATGACGTTTCCAGCCTCTTCAACAAGGCCATCACCGCCCAAAAGGCACACCCGATGGAAAAAACAGTAATAAAATGACAGAAAAAAGTCAGATTCCACCACAGCATGGCCATTAAGCCTTAAAAAACCCAACAAGTGCATCAAGATGAAATAATCAACACAAAAAAACAATTAAAAAATAAATAAAAACAACATGATAAATGAATCAATCATGCTCAAACACAATCGTGTTTAATTTTTAATCACGTCATTTTTGGCAGACTTCCACCCTCAATCAGTAAAATTTATGACAACTAAAAGTAAATTTATCGCTAAATATCACACTCAGGCTTTGATCAGCAGATAAAAAAAGTGCTATTCTTTTTCCATCAACCCATCAGCAACAGTTTAGGAGCCTAATACCATGTTATCTTCATCTCAAAAACAAGGGCTTGTCATGATCGCCGTCGTCGCCGGTCTCATGTTGCTGCCTGTGCTTTATTAAGCAAAAATGAATTTCTAACAAAAAAGGGGCTGAAGCCCCTTTTTTGTTTCCATCCCCTTCATCCCATCCAGCCTGCGCTATGGGTTGAATTTAATCTGATGCCAGTTCGTCGAATAGAACCACAGTGCGAGCGCGGTCATCCCAACCACCAGCAACACGGCGACGGCCCAGACTCGACGGGTACTTCTGGGTGTCAGCTCTTTTTCGCAATCACGGCAGGCTTTTCGGAAGCCCTGAACATTGAGCTCAAACCCCTCTTCATGGACCACCTTATTGCGCATCGTTGCAACATAGCGCAGCGAAGGAATGATTTCGTGGGGTAATCGCTCTTCACAACTGGTGATCAACTGGTGCAGACCTTTTCCTTCGGCGTGATAATGTCGCTTCAGCAGATACTCAAGCCGCCGGCTTCGGTTCACCACTAACTCAATTTCTGTCACCAATGACTACTCCTACATTCGGTCATGTCGACCACACTTTCTTTTAACCTTACAGGCAGATCAGCAAGTTGCAAACCTGAACTCCGTTCGGTTCATATACAAACAAAAGCCCCATCACAGACATTCTTCCAGAGTCTCCGCATAATGCCTGCCAAAAAGGAGAACGCGATGACCCTCATCCCATTTCTGATCCTGGCTGTCCTGCTGTTGCTCGCGGTAGCCAGCTTCAGCCTGATTTACCGCCGGCATCTGGCGGGCACCAACGCCGTCGAACGACAGTTGGCCGTACAAATCCTTGATAAACAAAGCATCACGCTGAGTGATGTCCAACCCGGGCAGGCGTCCGAAGCATATTGGGTATTCGTTCAGCCACTCAAAGGCGGACCCAAGCGTGAATTCCAGGTCGGTCCGCATTATTTTCATGCCCTGACCCCTGGTGATCAGGGCACACTGACCTATCGCGGCCAGCAATTTCTGCATTTTGCCCTGAAACGCTGAAACGGCTTCAGGGCACCAGCCAGGCTGTGAAACGGCTGCGACTGAGTAACCAGCTCACCAGCAACGCCAGCCCGCCTGCAATCACCGTCCAGAACGGAATCATCACGGCCGGATGCATGGGATACCAATCAAATGCCCGCACCGGCCAGAGAAACAGCGGGTGCAGTAAGTAAATCCCCAGACTGTACCGGCTCACGAAAGCCAGCCGGGACAGCGTCTGTTCCTCCAGCCGATCCGCCAGATACCGGCAAACGGCAAAAACCATCGCCGCAATCAGCACGGTATTGAGGGTTTTGTAGGACAGCCAGCGTCCCACCGTATATTCCCCTTGTGCAAAGCTGTCACTGATAACCATATAGTCTGTCAGAAGCAAAGCCGCGATTCCCAATGGCAGCAGCCAACGACGGGGCGGCCAGGAAAAACGAAGCATGGTGTAGCCCAGAAGTAAATAGCCACTGTAAAGCACCAGCTCAGCACTCCACGGGCCATCCACATGAAACAAGAATAAAGTGGTGAGCCCCATCCAGACCAGCGTCACCCCTTTCACGGCCGTGTCATCTGCCCGCTTCACCCACGCCTGAAAAAAAGGGATCACCAGATACAGCGGAATAAAGTAATAAAAGAAGCCCAAGTGGTAATAGGTTTCATGGACCGGCATCGCCACCAGCGTGGACAGCGCAAGCTCTGGCTGGAACCCGGATCCGGTCGCTCCTGAAAGCACTGCGTAAAATACAGACCAGACGATAAAAGGGAGCAGGACTTTGCCAAGGCGCCGACGCAGGTAATAGTTCAAATTGAAGGGCCGCTGATCACTGAGCATCAGTGCGCCCGTGATCATAATAAAGACAGGCACAGCCCAGCGGCTGAAGCTGTTGTAACTGACAGCCGTGATCCAGGCGTGGTCCGGGAGCACGCCCAGCATTTCCCGATAAGGACCAAGCACATGAATGACCACGACAGCAGTTGCAGCGACGCAGCGTAATAAATCAATAAAGACGATCTTCTCTCTCATGTACTCCTCTCCGAGTCCGGCTCAGGCCGCTCCATCCCGCATCGCTCTGTTTCCCAGCATAGCGCCAGACATTCACGCTCATGTTAATGAATTGCTAATTTGCATGGTGTTTTATTATGAACCCTTCATTTCTGTGACATCGGTCACATCAGACCCCCATTCTGAACAACGTACTTGTCCAGAGAAACAGCTATGGATGCCTGAATATTTATCACAAATACCCAACAAGAAGCATATCAATCAGCCTTTTGAGCCGCACATGACACCTTTATCAACATAAAAGTCCATTAAAATTGCGGCAAACCAGACAATAAACACACAAATGAAATATTTAGACACATATTTATATTGTTTGATGCATTAACAATAGCGTAACCTCCCGCCTCGACAAGATGCCCATTGACGGGTACATGACGTAAAAAATGGAGGTCGTGATGCATTCAAGTGCTTCACAAAATCAAGTGAATACTAAAAAAACGCTGTTTACGCGTTTTCTCGACACGGTTGAGTGGCTGGGTAACCTGCTGCCACATCCAATTACTTTATTCGCACTTTTCAGCCTGGCAATCCTGATTGCTTCCGGTATTGCCGGTTACTTTGGTGTTTCTGTTGCCGACCCGCGTCCTGAAGGCGCACCAGGCCGTGCAGCGGATGGGCTAATCCATGTGGTCAGCCTGCTGAATACTGAAGGTATGCAGATGATTGTGGCCAATCTGGTGAAAAACTTTACCGGTTTCGCACCTTTGGGCACGGTTCTGGTCGCCATGCTGGGCGTCGCAATTGCAGAACACTCTGGTTTACTTTCTGCTGCAATGCGTGGACTGGTGATGGGCGCATCCCGTCGGATGGTCACACTGGTGGTGGTCTTTGCCGGTATCATTTCCAACACAGCTGCAGAACTGGGCTATGTGGTGCTGATCCCGCTGGCTGCGATGCTGTTCCACTCGCTGGGACGTCACCCGCTGGCCGGTCTGGCTGCTGCTTTTGCCGGTGTTTCCGGCGGTTACAGCGCCAACCTGCTGCTGGGTACCGTGGATCCTTTGCTGTCCGGTATCACCCAGACGGCTGCGCAAATGATCGATCCAACCTATGAAGTCGGTCCGGAAGTGAACTGGTACTTCATGTTTGCTTCGACATTTGCGATCACCATCATGGGTGCCTTCGTCACCGAGAAAATCGTCGAGCCGAAACTGGGCACTTACAATGTGGAAGAAGCCAGCGACGATCTGGGTAAAGACAAGATGGGTAAACTGACCGATCTGGAGAAGAAAGGTCTGAAATTCGCCGGTCTGGCCATGGTGGCCGTGTCTGCCCTGCTGGCACTGACCATCGTGCCTGAGAACGGTATTCTGCGTCATCCGGAAACCGGTCTGGTGTCTGGCTCACCGTTCCTGAAAGGGATCGTGGCCTTTATCTTTGTGTTCTTTGCCATTCCGGGCTTTGTGTTCGGTAAAGTGGTGGGCACCATGAAGACAGACCGCGATGTGATTGATGCCATGTCCAAATCCATGTCTTCGATGGGGATGTACATTGTACTGGTCTTCTTTGCGGCGCAATTTGTCGCCTTCTTCAAGTGGACCAACTTTGGCCAGGTCTTTGCCGTGGGCGGTGCAGATTTCCTGCAGTCCATTGGTCTGACCGGCCCAATGCTGTTCTTTGCCTTCATTCTGATGTGTGGCTTCATCAACCTGATGATCGGCTCGGCATCCGCACAGTGGGCCGTGACCGCGCCAATTTTCGTGCCGATGCTGATGCTGGTGGGTTATGCGCCGGAAACCATTCAGGCCGCTTACCGGATTGGTGATTCAGTCACCAACATCATTACGCCAATGATGAGCTACTTCGGGATGATTCTGGCCGTTGCCACCCGCTACCAGAAGAATCTGGGTCTGGGGACGCTGATCGCAACCATGCTGCCATATTCCATGGTATTCGTTGTGGGCTGGAGCCTGATGTTCTACGTCTGGGTTTTCGTACTGGGAATTCCGGTCGGCCCGGGTGCTGCAACCTACTACAACGTTGCTGGCTAATCTCAGTCACATTGATCACAAACCGGGCAACAGCCCGGTTTGTTTTTTCCTCTTTTCAACCCTTTCCACCGACATTCGTCATTTCTGATACGGGATCTGGTAACTGGTCAGCCAGTGTAAGGTGTCGTGATAAATACTGGCCACCTGTGTTTCCTTCACCCCCAGCTTTTCACAGTAATGTGCGGTCACTTCCCAGTCGGCATTATCGTAGGCATCCAGCAAATTCAGAATATCGCCCAATTCCCCTTCCCGTTTCAGCAAGGCGATTTGGACATTTTCGGATAGCGGTAACAGCTCCAGCAGCTTTGGTAAGGGTTTATCCAGTAACGCATCCAGCAGGGAAAATATCCCGGCCAGAAAAGCCTGATCGCTGTTGAGTTTCACCCCACTGCACCGCGCCAGTTCTTCACACATCCGCGCCCGCTGCAACGACAGAACATAGAGTTCACGAGGTTTATGAATTGAAGCATGCGCCGCGGCCACCACGGAGACAAAGAGTTTAACCTTCTCTTCTCCCAGATACACCAGCGCTTGTTTGAAATTCCCGATGGGTGTCAGGGTCCGGTGGGCGGCTGAGTTGACGTACCGCAGGAGCAAATACGATAAAGAAACGTCGCTGGAAATAATCCTTTCTACCCGCTGAAAATCGACCGGAGACTGGCTGATTTCCCGCAACAAGCGCAATGTGGTGAGCGTTTCCGGTGTCACCTGACGATTTTTCAGCAGTTCAGGCTTACTGAAATAATAGCCCTGAAACAGATGAAAGCCTGCCGACTTGGCTGCCTCGAACTCTTCCCGCGTCTCCACTTTTTCTGCCAGAAATTTCAGACGCTGGCTTTTTTGCTGTGCCACAAATTCACAGGCCCGCTGACAGCCCAGTTTAATGAAATCCAGTTTGATCAGGTGCACATAGGGCATGAAGCGCTGCCAGGCCGGGTCCAGTTCATAATCGTCCAGCGCAATGGTATAGCCCTGTTTATTCAGATGCCGAATCGCAGAAAAGAGTTCATCATCCGGCGTGCAGGTTTCCAGCACTTCGATCACAACTTTTTGTCTGGGGAGCAGCAAGGGCATGAGTTTGATCAGGCTGTCATGAGGAAAATTGATAAAGGTTCGCTGACTGGCTGTCGCCAGATCATCCCCAACGGCCATATAATTTTCCACCAGAAGCCGACTGGTGGCCGTGTTCGCTTCAATCTGAGGAAACGCATTCCGTTCACCATCGCGGAACAGCAGCTCATAGCCGACGGTACGCTGCTGGCGATTCAAGATTGGCTGACGTGCTACATAAGCGTACATATCAGGAATACTAATGACCCAAGTCAGATGGATGACAATACCATTGTAGAAAGACATCAGCTTTGATGTCACACCCAAAACCATCAACACTTTACGTTATACTGGAACATATTACTAATTCTGGAATGCCGCCAGACATCACTGATAAATGTTGGACAAACTTCCCATGATGCAAGGTAACGCCTTTACTCTCAGCCAAGAAGCACTCAGTACAGAGTCCGAATATACGGACACCATGTCCGGCCCGGTCGCCACCTGCTGGTCCCGTCGGCATCAGGGAGCATTTGCCGGTGTGGCAGGCATTCCGATCGCCTGGATGAGCCTGACCGGATTCAGCAGTGAGAAAGCGATTGTGCTGGTCAATGGCCGCATCGAAAGCTTTCATAAGTATCAGGAACTGTGCTGGGAACTGACCCGTCAGGGCTATGATGTTTACGCACTGGATCATCGTGGCCAGGGCTGTTCCGGTCGTTTAACCGCGGATACACAGCTGGGCCACGTCGAAGAATTTGACGATTATGTCAGTGACCTGCACACCTTGATCGAATCTCAGGTCCTGCCTGCCCATTATCGCCAGTTATTCATCCTGGGGCATTCTATGGGCGGGACAGTCGTCAGTTTGTATCTGGCCCGGCATCCGGATATCTTCGATGCCGCAGCGCTGAGCGCCCCGATGCACGGCATTAAAATCAGCCACTGGATGAAGCCGATTGCCTCACCGCTGGCCCGCGTTGCCGAGCAGTTACAACGCCAGCCCGGCTATGCTCCGGGACAAACACCTTATTATCCCAAACCCTTCGCCGATAACCCGCTCAGCCAGAGCCAGTGTCGGTATGCCTGGTTTCGTCAACTTTACGAAGATCAACCTGAGCTGAAACTGGGGGGTCCCAGTTCCCGCTGGGTCTGGCAGGCACTGGCGGCAGCCCGTCAGGCCGTGGCTCAGGCAAACGGTATCCAGACCCCATTACTGCTCCTGCAATGCAGTGAAGACCAGATTGTCGATAACCGGGCACAGAATCTGTTCTGTCAGCATGTCCGGCAAGGTGGCGGGCAATGCCGGCTCAGCATCATTCAGGGAGCCCGGCATGAAGTGCTGTTTGAACAAGACCGCTACCGCAGCCCTGCCCTCACTGAAATTCTGGCCCATTTCAGCCACTTCAGCACAGAAACTGCATCCACACTGACGGCAAACAGTCAGGTGGGATAAGGCGAATTGAATCACTACTAAATAGCGGAAAAAATCACAACAACAGATTAGCCTCTTTTCTTGATCCCGTTCTGGTTTACACTGCATGGGACACTCAATTACCCGGCCAGACTGCCTCAGGCAGCCTGAGCCAATCATACAGAGACGTGCCATGTATAAAATTGTTGCTTCTGACCTCGACGGAACCCTGCTGACCCCGGATCACAAAATTGCCCCCTTCACCAAAGAGGTGCTGCAACAGCTGCATCAGCAAGGGAAAGACTTTGTGTTTGCGACCGGCCGTCATCATGTCGATGTCGCCGAAATGCGCGCCCAGCTGGGGATCCCGGCTTACATGATCACGTCGAACGGTGCCCGGGTTCATACCTGCGAGGGTGAAATCCTGTTCCAGCAAGACGTTCAGCCGGAAATCATTCAGGCGCTGATGACCCTGACCAAAGACGAGCCGGAACTGCGCATTCATCTATACCGCAACGACGACTGGCTGCTGAATGTGGAAGATCCCTACTTACGCGATTTCCACGAAAGCTTCACGTATCAGTTGTTTGATGTCGATAATCCGCCGCTGGAAGGTGTTGCCAAAGTCTTCTTCACCCGGGATGACAAGGATCATGACAAGCTGGTCGTGCTGGAAGATAAGTTCCGCGCCGCTTTTGGCGATCAGGCAAACATTGCCTTTTCAACGCCCTGGTGTCTGGAAGTGATGGATGCGGGCGTCTCCAAAGGTCACGCTCTGGCAGCGGTTGCACAGGCCAAAGGCTATGTACTGAAAGACTGTATTGCCTTCGGCGACGGCATGAACGATGTCGAAATGCTCACCATGGCCGGGAAAGGACTGGTCATGGGCACCGCGCACCACAAAGTGATGGCGGCACTGCCTGATCATGATGTGATTGGCTCCTGCGCCGATGAAGCCGTCGCACATTATCTGGCAGAGCAACTGCTGTAAGCCATATTCCCTGCTTCCTTTTCAAAGGGAGGGAATATTCGTGGTTTCCGCAAAACTCAAGACGACCCCTCCCCCTTTTCAAGGGGGAGGCTAGGAGGGGGTTATAAGGCACAAACGCTCAATTCGCGCCCGCCGCTCGAACCCCACCCTAACCCTCCCCTTGCCAAGGGGAGGGAATATTCAAACAATCAACCACGACACCGGTGCGTTAAAACTGCCCGGTCATCCGCAGAATTTCCTGCCACTGCTGGGCCGTGACCGGCATAATGCTGAGTCGGTTGCCCCGTTGCACCAGCGGCATTTCATGCAGCGCATCATTCGCTTTGATTTTCTTCAGCGGCACCAGCCGCAGATGACGGACATATTCGATGTCGACCATCACCCAGCGTGGGTTCGCCGGATCCGATTTCGGGTCGAAATAAGGACTCTCCGGGTCAAACTGAAAATGATCCGGATACGCTTCCCGAACGACTTTCGCAATCCCGACCACGCCAATGTCTTTACAGGAAGAGTGATAGATGAAAACCTCATCGCCGAGTTTCACCTCATCACGCATCATGTTTCGGGCCTGATAGTTCCGTACCCCTTCCCAGCAGCCCACCTTGAGTTGCTTCAGCGTATCAATCGAAAAGGTATCCGGTTCGGTTTTAAAGAGCCAATAAGCCATAGTGCATCCTGTTTTGGTGATTTTTATGGGTCTGGGCAGTACCATAACCGGCAGAGTAACACAGCAACGGACTTCCATGAGCACCGAATCTTCCTGCCCGAACTGCGGCTTTCGTTTCAATTGTATCTGCCATGCGCAGCCGACACTCCACAGCCGGGGGCATTTCATTCTGCTGACCCACGACAAAGAGTTCGGCAAAGCCACCAATACCGGTCAGTTGATGGCACGCAGCCTGTCCGGCTGTCAGCAGATCCGCTGGTCCCGGACCGAGCCGCCACAGGCATTACTTGACCTGCTTGCCGACGACACCCTGCAGCCCTGGCTGTTATTTCCGGCCGATGATCAGCATCCGGCAGTGCCCTTTCAGGCAGCGACGAATAAAAAACCGTTGTTTATTCTGCTGGATGCGACCTGGCAGGAGGCCCGCAAAATGGTGCGCAAAAGCCCCTGGCTCGCCCGCCTGCCACGCCTGAGCCTGCAACCGGAACAGCTTTCGGGTTACGCGTTGCGACGCAATCAGCAGCCGGGGCATCTGTGCACCTGTGAAACGGGCATCGCACTGCTGACCTTGCTGGATGAATCCCATCAGGCCGCTGCGCTGCAGCACTATTTCGATGCCTTTCTGCATATCTTCCACGCCGAGCAAAGCGGCCACAAACGCTAATACTTGCGAACCGAGACATTCCGGCCTAGGATAAACCGACTAGTCAGTCGGTTTTTATTTATTTGATTGATTCCGCTGACCTTCCGCCCTTCCCATTGATGAGCGAGACCGATTTCGGGCCAGACCCCGACAGGAGATCAGGATGACCGCAGCCCCTTTGCCTCATGCACACAAGACGAGTTTCGAACTGCAGCACCTTTTTCATCGCCAGCGCAGTGCCTATCTGGCGGCGCCAATGCCGGATCTGACCCAGCGGATCCACGCGCTCAAGCAACTCAAAGCCGCGCTGATCAAAAATCAGGATGCTTTGTGCGAGGCACTGTCGAAAGATTTCGGACACCGGAGTCATCAGGATACGCTGATCAGCGACATTCTGCCCTGTGTCGGCCAAATCAATTACACCCTCAAGCGTCTGAAAAAATGGATGCGTCCGTCCCGGCGTCATGCAGGACTCTTGCTGGCGCCAGCCAAGGTCGAAGTGGTGTACCAGCCGGTCGGCGTCGTTGGCATTGTGGTGCCCTGGAACTTTCCGGTCATGCTGAGCATCGGCCCGCTGATCCCGGCGCTGGCTGCCGGCAACCGGGCCATGCTGAAGCTCAGTGAATTCACGCCTGCGACCAACCAGGTCCTGATTGCCCTGCTCGCCAGCCTGTTTGATGACACGCAGGTCACTGTGGTGGAAGGTGAAGCCGACATTGCGGCCGCTTTTACCCAGTTGCCTTTTGACCACTTGCTGTTCACCGGTTCAACCGCCGTGGGCCGCCACGTCATGCGGGCCGCCGCCGACAACCTCACACCGGTCACGCTGGAACTGGGCGGAAAATCCCCCACGTTGATCGCACCGGATGCCGAGATTTCACTGGCCGTTGAGCGCATGATCTTCGGGAAGTGCCTCAACGCCGGGCAAATCTGCGTCGCGCCCGATTACGTCCTGGTGCCCGACGGCAAAGCACAGGCCTTTATCGCAGAGTTCAGAAAACAGTTCGCCGCCATGTATCCGCAAGGCGTTCACAGTCAGGATTTCACCTCTGTGGTGAATCAGCGTCAGTTTGATCGCCTGAGCCAGTGGCTGGAAGAAGCCCGTCAGCAGGATGTTCAGATAGAACCGGCCCATGCCGAAGCCCGCGATGATCAGAAACACCGCATGGTGCCGCATTTGCTGGTCAATCCGCAGGAAACCCTGACGCTGATGCAGGAAGAAATCTTCGGACCGCTGCTGCCGGTGATCACGTATCAGCACATCGATGAAGCACTGCAATATATCCAGCAACGGCCGCGCCCGCTGGCGCTGTATCTGATGAGTTTCGATCCCGATCTGCAAACCCGGGTGAAACAGGAAGTGCATGCCGGGGGGATGGCCATCAACGAGACCGTGTTCCACGTGGCCGCAGACGACGCTCCTTTCGGGGGGATTGGTCCGTCCGGCATGGGCCATTATCACGGTTATGAAGGGTTTCTGACCTTCTCAAAAGCCAAAACTGTCCTGACCCGCGGCCGTATCAGCACAGCCAAACTGGTCACGCCGCCATATTCAGGCTGGAAAGCCCGCCTGCAATCACGCATGATGGCGTTCTTCCTGCGCTGACCCTGTATGAAGCCAATCGAATTCAATTACTGGTCATCCAAGCATTTTGCGCGATTTCTGATCATTGATTGACTTTGATTGGTATGATTCTGGCTCTCAATGAGCCAGATTTTCCCCAACATCCAAACAGAATTACATGACCGTCAATAAGAAACAGCAACTGCTCGACGCCGCCCTGACATTATTTACCCAGCACGGCATTCAGGCCACGGCGACAGCCAAAATTGCCAAAACGGCAGGCGTTGCCAACGGCACCCTGTTCCACCACTTTGCCAGCAAGCAAGCCTTGGTTGAGGCCCTGTATCTGAGCATTAAAGCCGACATGTCACAGGTGCTGCTGCCACCGGATCCCGGCCTGAGCACTCAGGCACAGTTCGCGCACCTCTGGCAGGCGGCCATCGACTGGGGCCTGACGCATCCGCAACAGTTTCAGTTCCTGCGCCAGATGGCAAACGATCCGCATTACCTGCTGAGTCATCAGCACGACATGTTGAGCCAGGCTTTACCCATTCTGCCCGCATTGATCCGGCAGGCGCAGCAGGACGGCCTCATCGCTGAATGGCCACTCCCGCTGATCCTCAATGCCTGCCACAGCCAGTTTCTCGCAACCGTCAGCCTCATGACTGAGCAGCCCGCTCTGGCCGCTGATCCGACATGCCGGCAAGCCTCATTCGAGATGCTCTGGCACGGGATGGCACGCCACACCCCCTGAACCAGAGCAGGCTTTTGTCGCTTTCTCTCAGGAATTTCACGTTTGTTTCACGAACGGGCACATATCTTATAAAGAGACAGCGGGTGACGGGCACCCGGATAAGCCGCCTGCTTCACGTCGTTGCAGCGCAGCTGTTGTCCTCAGTCTGATATCAAACGGAGAAAGTCTCATGAACCCAACCCTCGTGTTACTCGTCAGCCTTGCCCTGCCTCTGACGGCCATGGCAGCTCAGGGCGGTTATACCGGCCCGAATGAAACTCAGAACGCACCAACCACGGTGGCGCAGGCCATGCAAGCGGCAGATGACAGCCGCGTCTCCCTGACCGGCCACATCATTGCCTCGCTGGGTGACGAAGAATACCGCTTCAAAGACAGCACCGGCGAGATGATCGTCGAAATTGATCATCACCTTTGGGGCGATCGTCAGGTCGGCCCGGACACAGAAGTTACCCTCATGGGCGAAGTCGACAAAGACACTCATGAAACAACAGTGGATGTTAAGCTGATCCAAATCAGCCAATAATCTTGATTCAACCCAACGCCCCGGCTGAAACTCAGCTGGGGTGTTTTTATGTGTCACAGGCTCTGAAA
Source organism: Photobacterium sp. 1_MG-2023 (assembly GCF_030547945.1). NCBI lineage: Bacteria > Pseudomonadati > Pseudomonadota > Gammaproteobacteria > Vibrionales > Vibrionaceae > Photobacterium > Photobacterium sp. 1_MG-2023. Next base: position 43,171 of record NZ_JAUORR010000032.1, read on the forward strand.
TTCACCCAACGATACTTCAGCGTTGTGATGAAATATCGTCCGCATCTCATTTTCATCGTCAACCTTATTTTATTTTCATCTTTTCATTGATTGCCCTGATATAATTTCCCGCTATTTTCATCAGGATGATTCAAATGAAAAACATGATCCCAGCAGCGTTATTCCTGCTGATTTCTAATACTGTTTCCGCAGAAATTGTTGTCACGCAAACAGGACAAATCCAAGGCATCTACAGCTGGGGCATTGCAGAAGTTGTTCCTTCGGTTGATGGGGATACTTTAATTCTTATGCCAACAGGCCTGCCCGAATGCCCTGGCGGTGTTTATATCAAAGATTCCGAATATGCCGATCGACATCTTTCAATGTCGATGGCGGCTTATGTTGCCAACCAGAAGGTTCGATTTCAGGTATGGAATGATGCCGATCGATTCTGGAGCGGCTCGAATGACAATTACTGTCAGCTCAGAAGCATTCAGCTCATCAAATAAAATTCAGAGGTAGTTCACTGCATGAAAAAGTTCATTCTGTTCTTACTGGTCTTTTCTTTCAGCGCACTCGCAGAACCTTTGACCACCCCGGCAGGTGTGCCTAAAAACTTCCATGTTTATGATTTACATGGCAATACATTTGTTGATTTGGCTGCCCATGGCTGTTCATCTGCACGATATTATTTATCGCCAACCCACCCCAAATACGATGCCATCGTCTCTGTATTATTGGCTGCACAAACGTCGAATAAAAAGATAGTCATCCGTTTTGAAGACTGCACACCACAGGATCAGGGCAAGATTATTGGTGTTTACTACTTATAAGGAGTTTCTGTGAACAAAATAAAATTGAGTCTAACATCTTTACTGATGTTAATGAGCACTTCAGCTTTGGCAAACGCACCAGAGTTTCGAGATGGCTGGCAGTGGAATACCCAAGTGTCGATTCAATTTATTTACGGATTTTGGAATAATAACAGTACACAGGTTCGCTTAAGCAATGGTGAGTTCTGTTATATCAAATCCACTGAAAAAGAATTGCTTTCTATCGTGCTTGCTATGCGTGCGCAAAATGCAACCGGTGATTTCGTTTGTACGAAAGATGCCGACTCTACCGTTGACGGAAAAGATTCCCGTCACTTACACAGGGTTCGGTTTTAATGAAATATTTAGCGCTGACATTACTCACAACCATCTGCTTTCAAGTATCAGCAGCAACACATACCTACAGTCAGGACAATGGTGTCATCAGCCGGGTTTATATCAATCCTGAAGGGGCTATTGCAGTACAACTCAAGCAAGGTTTCCCAAAAGCGAAATCTGATAATCAGTGTCCGGATGGTAATGGCTGGGCAGGGCTTCGTATGGCAGATAACGCTATTAAATCTGCGATTCTTGCAGCAAAATCAGCAACAATATCGGTCACAATCACCACTGAAGGCTGTGAAGGGGCTTGGTTTAAAATCAGAGATATTTATCTGAATTAATGAAATGCCCGTAATTCATCTTACGGGCTTAAATATAGATTATTTTATTGAAATCGATTGAATATCTTCACCGTCTTTCCAGCGCATGCAAGTTCCGGCACCTACAATACTGACGGTTTTACCACTTGCATTTGCTGCCAATAGCATACTGTACTGAGATTTTCCGTACGTGCTGTTTTCATCTTTGATCATCCAGTAATCATTTTTTTGCGCACACGCTGCTCGGTTCGTTGCTTCTCCGTTGATATAGACGTAATGCAAACCGTCATCCCGGACGATAATTTGGGAAACCGTTCCCGTGACAGAGCCAGCATAAGTCATCGTACAAGCGCACAACAGGCCGATAGCCAAAAATAATTTTTTCAACATCAATTCTCCTTCTTACATCAATCGCATAATACGCCGATAGGCACTGTTATTTGTACCCCATACCTCACAACTCCCCACATTGGTATAAGAAACCGTCACAGGCGTACCTGCTGTTTTGGCAGCCAAGAGCATTGAATACATTCTCGAACGAGCCTCGCTGGAGAGCGTATTACTGATAGCAAATGCTTGTTTATCTGAACATTCCGCAACATCGCTTCCAGACGTATCTAAATAAACGAGGATTGTCTCCGTTGTTGCATAGGTGGCAATCTGAAATACTTTCCCGGAGGTATCAATCCAGTATTCTTTGGCCCACGCCGAAGATGTAAAGATCAATGTCATCAAACAGAGTAGAATTGATTTAATTTTAAACATTATGAACCTTACCGAATATGAAGACCCGTCGCCGTACAAGTGCCACTTTCTTTCTTGTTGTAATAAATCCGAACCACTTTAAACCCTGCACTTTTTGCTGCGAGCACCTGGGAAAACATGGCTTTCCCCGATTCTGTCGACAGATCTAAGTACATAATTTCCCATTGACAATCCTTGATCCCTTCCGCGGTGTAAAAACCCGCCGTCGTCGTGCCTTCCGAAAACACCTGGGTGATCGTCAAGCTCTGGTTAATTTCAGGGTCACTTTGATTCGCCATCACCGAGAAAGAGAATGAAAACAAGCCAAGTAATGTGCATAATATTTTTTTCATCATAAAACCTATAATTGATTAACCTGCAGGATCAACCTGATTAACAATACAGTAGCCACCCTGATACTCGATGCCGGATGTATATATGGTTGCAACACGATTATTCGCTGCCCACTGTGCTAACACCACAGAGATCATCGTCGTATTTTCCTGTTTGATTTTCATCCAGTTATATGGCGTCCCTACACAGTTTTCAGGAATCGCTTGATTATCAACTTGCACTAATAACGCCCCTTCGATGGCCGTTATATTGGTTATTTTTCCTGAAATATAATGACTGGCTGCATTCACAGATAGCGATGCCATAGCGATGGCAGCCGAAAAAACAGCATATTTATAATTTTTCATTTTTGTTCTCCAATTACATAAACATCCGAACATACATCACTTCACAACCTTCCGAGTTTTCAACAATCCGGACCGTCAGCTTTCTTTGCGTTGATACTGCCGTCAGGATGGTCGAATACATCGCTTCAAAAATAGGATGTGTGTTTTTCAGCGTCATGTAATAGCCTTCCGCTAACTTACAATTCAGCTTCTCTTTGCCAGCGGGTGCTTCCAGGTAGATGTTACCCGTACTACTCGGGTACACAGACACCAGTATATCTTTACCTACACCCTGACACTGGTTCGGATAACACGCTGCCCAAGTGGTCGGACTGAGAAAAAACAGCAGGAAAATAAAATATTTCATTATTATACCTTTTGGATTTTTAAGGATTCATCATCACATATGATATTTCACACACAGGCGATTCTTCGACTATCCTAATCTGAAGGTGCTTTTGCGCTGCAATTCCAGTCAAGAGAGTAGAATAAATTTCTTTGTATAATAAGTGGTTCATTTTCAACGTCATATACTTCCCCTGTACTAGCTGACAATTTAGTTTATCTTTTTCATCTGGCGCGCCAATATAGATATTACCGCTGGATGCCAGATAGGTTCGGGTTAATACTTCTTTCCCTACACCGTAGCAGGCAATATTGTTACATGCCGCCCAGGTGGCAGGGCTCATCAAAAATAATAGAAAGAGAATGGTTTTCATGGCGCACTCATACTGTGATTCAAGGGTTCATGGTGACGTAAGATACTTCACCCGATAGCGCTTTGCTACAATCTGATTTTTGACGCCACAAATGCTGCGACCTCAGTCAACATTTACCTGAAAATATACCAATAAAGCAATCTACTCACCCTTAAATGTATCCAGTTTTTATTGAGATCACATGGATGACCCTCACTTTCTTTTCCTTTTGGGCTCATCCAAAAATCCTTTATAATTTAAAGCATAAAAACCCCACCAAAAAGACATGATGAAATTTATAATAAACATGATTAAAAATGAAAATCGGCCAATCATAATGGTCGTGAGCGTGACAAAGATAAAAACAAATATCGTGAACTTGTGAAAATATAATTTCTTATCATCCAAAAAGTCTATCGCAACACCAAGCAATAGAATAGAGATCATGATTCCCCCAGACAACATCCGCTCAAATAGATCAAGCTCTGTATACAAACAAAAGTATAATCCTAACGAATAAGAAACAAACAATCCGAAATAATATTTTGTTTGAATTGGATCAATCATAATATAAATCCTGATTTCGATTGAAACTCATCATAATCAGTCGCAATATTCTCACGAGCTCTTACTCCTTTTTTCTTACTCGGCAATCCTCTCATCTCCACGATACAAAAATCAAGATTTACCAACGTCCAAAATTATATCTGGGTTCCGGCATAATTTTCTATCGCTTCTAGCCATTTAAGCCAAACTGTGTATCTGTTAATTGACTGTCCTCAAGCATTGACATACAGAATTCGGGGATAGGCCCGTCATACACCATTAAGGTGTATGACAGGAGGCTTGTTACAGACTGACTGAAACGTCTGTTAAGGTCCAGGGCCGGAGCATACTTTGTTAACTCGATTTTACAGTGCCAAATAACAAGGTTGAGCGGTAATTATCACAGTAACT
>NZ_JAUORR010000033.1:0-45872 GCF_030547945.1 Photobacterium sp. 1_MG-2023
CTATGGATTCCCGCCTTCGCGGGAATGACGGTATTTTGCATTGACGATAGAAAAATGAATCACAGCTCTAGGGAAAATTCATGGATGAATTGTATGAAATTCGTCGTTCCCGCGCAGGCGGGAACCCAGTGATTTTCATGCGCTGAATTCTCGTCTGGGCGCAGTGAATGATTCTATTGAAGGACTGAACTTTGCTGTGATTTTATCTGTTCAATGAAGATTTTTGTGTGCTTTTAACCCGGCGCTCTATGGATTCCCGCCTTCGCGGGAATGACGGTATTTTGCTTTGGCGTTATAAAAAGGAATTACAACCAGCCCAAACCAAAGAATCAAAAGGCATTTTACTTTGACGACATAAAAAGGAATCACAACCCCAGGAATGATTGGTTTTGAAAATGATAAATGCCCCAAACCAATTGAGAGCTTAAAAGTTGATCCAACATTTGGTGTCTTGATTGACCTATTTGATCGGACAAGCCTTTTCACTGTGCGAGTATACGATTTGAAATTGTTAAATATTGCTCGTATCAATAAAGTTCATCAGTCGAGAAACCAGTTCGTCGCATAAATCACGAAAATGATGAGAAGAGTGAGCAGGACTGGGATGGCTAGCATCATGGCCAACTTTTTCATAAAGCTTGGTTTATCAAATACCACACCTTTAGATTTTCTCACCCGCTTCTCTTCATCAAAATGCCATTTAATCGCGAAGTAGGCTCCAATCGCTAATACAATAAGCTTGAAAGCTCCAGCAAAGTACGGAAAGAAGTTAGCCCAACTACCGTTCATTCTCTATCTCCATCAAATTAAATATCGATTTTGCGGTCGCATCATCAAAGGTTCATGTTTAGTGCGCACCCAAAGTCAGGTGTTCTAGCTAGAGCAAGTCTACTGCTCGCGCTAGCTGTCCACAACATTCTTTGCAATAGCTGTCGTAATTGGTGGTTTGCTCAATAAGAAAAAGCACTGGCACATTGATGTCCAATAGTGACTTTGCCAACTTCTCACATGACCTACATCAGGCATTTGAACTCAGAAACACTGGATTCCCGCCTGCGCGGGAATGACATAAATTCATGATTTTACGTGGGGAAATATTTTTTTGGCGCGCATTTTAAATGCTGAGTTCGGCACTGTTCTTAAGCGCGCCATACCCCCATCCCAATGATTCAGCCCGGATTTATCCCTGATACGTCCCACGAACCGGATAGTTGTTTTCTGGTGTGCGCAGCCACTGCAAACCAGCGACCAGAGTTTTTAGATCGGGTCTGGCGAAGGGGATATTGGAGTAATCTGCAATTTGAATTTTGCCTTCTGCATTGATGACAAACAAACCGGGTTCCGCAAAGACATGATCGGTTTCCTGAGCGGAGCGGGGTTCAGACAGATAAAGCCCGAGCGATTGAGCCTGCGCAATGGTGAGTCCGTAGGCAATCGGGAACGAGACATCCAGTGCTTCAAGATGGGCTTCCAACTGTGCCTGACTGTCCATGGAGGCGGCGATGATATCCACTCCGATTTCAGCCAGATCAGCTTTCAAGGTCTCTAACTGATTCAGGTAACGGGTACAGAGCGGGCAGTGCTTACCCCGATAGATCACGACCAGCCGCCAGTCTGCACCTTGGGCTGGCGTTCCCAGTGAGATGGATTGACCAGAACGCAATTGTACCGGGATTGATGGAAAAGGCGTGCCGGGTTGAGGTTGATTGAGCGCCATGACATGTATCCTTCGTTTTCATTGAAATCTGTTGGGTCATTAGAACGGGATGGGTCCGATTTATTTCAGTCGGCATGATTGGATTGTGAAACGATGCATTGTGGCAAAACAGCGCGCTCACAGCGTCGTTCGTGATCCTGTTATTGATCAGCACCAATGAAGTGTATAATACCAATCGCAGTCAATCACTGGTCATCCTAGCTTGTTCAAATGTTTGATCACTGCGTTAGATTTTTTGATTGTAGAATAACTACTTATCTAAAAAATCCGCCTTGTTCTCAAACATTTTTCCTGCGCTATTTCTGATCATTGACTTACTTTGATTGGTATAACCTGGTTCAAAAAGAAATCGATTGAAGCCCATGACGACAAATAAGCCCGCGGCCCGGAAAGAAAAAGGGTCGACCATTGAACGTGTCTTGCAAATTCTGTCTTTTATTTCTGAACATGAAGGTCTGTATGATCAGCATGAACTCGCAGAAGCAATGAACTTGCCGAAACTGGCGACCGGAAAACTGGTGGCTCAGCTGAAAACGCTGGGCATTTTGCGCGAAAATATGCTCAGAAAAATCATCGCCGGGCCAGAATTCCGCCAGATGGCTCTGGCCGTATTACGCAATAAGGTTTTTGCATCCCAGCGAACCGCGGTGTTAGAAAAACTGTCTGCTCAGATTGGGGAAACCTGCGGCGTTTCTGTGCCGAACGGTATCGAAATGCTTTATTTTGAGCGGGTTCAGACCAACTGGCCGCTGCAAATTAACCTGCCGATTGGTAGCAGTGTCCCGCTGGCCGCCACGGCATCCGGAAAATTGTATCTGGCGACTCTGCCGGATCATGTTCGTCAGGTGATTCTGGATAATATCGCGCTGGAAGTCTTCACTGCACATACTCTGGTTGAGAAAGCGCAGCTTGAGCAGGAACTGAAAACCGTGCAAGCGCTGGGTTATGGCCGCGATAATGGCGAGTTTATTGATGGCATGGCTGCTGTGTCTGTGCCCATCGCACGGGATGGTTTAACGCTGGGCTATCTGTTCTGCCACAGCCCGATGGTGCGGCAATCGCTGATGGATCTGGAAAGCCATCTCCCGGCGATGCGGGAAGCCGCAGATGAAATTATGGATCTCATGATGGCTGATGGCTGAGCGTCGTTTTTTACTGCGACATCAGAAACTGCTGAAGCTGATCCCGTGTTCGCGACAGATCCGGCAAGAAAGTCAGTAACTGATCCAGATTCTTCCGGGTTTTCGGACAATGGCAGAACAGGGAAGCCAGAAACTTCCCGTCTTCCGACAATACTGGAATCGCCACAGCCACCAGTCCATCGATGAATTCTTCGTTATCCACACTGACCTGACGACCCCGGATCAACCGGAGTTCCTGTTCCAGATTTTCCCGCTCTGTGTGGGTATTTTTGGCCAGCTTGATGAGATCGGTCTGATCAAAGATCCGGTCACGCTGCGCTTTGGTCAGTGTGCTAAGGAAGAGTTTGCCGGATGCGGTCGCCCAGACCGGTGTTTTCATGCCCAGCGGAAGCACGATTTGCAGCGGCCAGTTGGTCTGAATCCGCTCGTGATAGACCATCCCATTGCCATCTGGAATGGCGATGCCGCAGGTTTCATTCACCCGCCGGGACAACCCGTGTAAAATCGCCTGCAACTGAGCGCGGCGCTCATTATGGTTGTTCAGGTTCAGCGCAATCCGTTTAAGTTCAGCGCCCGGATACACATTCCCCCGCTCATCTGCAGTCAGAAATTTTTCTTCATCCAACTGCTGAACCAACCGATGATACGTCGGTTTAGGGATATCAGAATGAAAGATCAGATCCGGTAAGGGCACGGGCTGCTCATGGCCGGCAGTCTGCGTCACTATTTCAATAATACGGCTGACGGCGTTGGCTTTATTTTCATTTTCCATTCTGTCTGAATTCGTTCGCGCCTGAATGCCGGGAATTATAGCTCGTCCGCCTGAACGCTAAAAGGTTGATTCAACAGTGCATCGTTAAAGACAGGCTCAGTTTTTCCCGGAAAAGGCGACGGGATCACAAAGGTCCGGCCAGACCGGCGATTCACCAATCTCTGCGAGCGTTGTGTGGATCGGTACAGCTTGATGAGAAATCATGAAATCAACCTTAAGTGATGTGATTTGTATCACTTAAGGTTTAATTTGTCGTGGTGGCGGGATTTGGTTCAAAAAAAGAAACCCTGCTCACAGAGCAGGGTTCCGGGGGGCGACAGTGTGAAAGCAGGGGGGAAGAATTACCAGCGGTAATTCAGGGTCGCAATCACGCTGCGCTCTTCACCGTAGTAGCACCAGTAGTCACACGCTGAGACATATGCTTTGTCAAACAGGTTACTGACGTTCAGCTGGGCTTGCCATTGACTGTTGATGTCATACTGCGCGCGCATGTCAAAGACGGTATAAGCGGGTACGTTGAGCTTCTCTCCGGAATAGTAGCCGACAGATGAACCGATGTACCGGACCGCGCCACCAAGCGTCAGAGCTTCCACACCCAACTGAGCAAAGTTGTAATCAGCCTGAGCTGAGGCCATATGGCGCGGGATCAGGGCAGTTTGTTGTTTAGGGGCACCTTCAGACGGATTATATTTACTCTTGTTGTAGGTGTAGTTCACCGCCAGTGTCATCTCCTCAGTTGGCTTGAGGATACTTTCTACTTCAACGCCTCGGGAGTTCACTTCCCCGGCCTGTGTCTTTGCACTGGAGGTTTCGGAAGTGACCAGACCATTGTTTTGTTCAATGCTAAACACGGCAAGATTCACGTAACCGTCGATAAACGCTGGTGTATATTTCACACCCGCTTCAACCTGTTCCCCTTCCAGCGGTTTGTAAACTTTGTTGGTCGTCGGGTCGATGGATGCAATCACCTCGAAAGATTCAGCATAGCTGATGTAAGGAGAAAGCCCGATATCAGACAGATACATCAGTCCGCCGCTCAGCGAAAAATTATCGGTCGAAATGTCGTTACCGTCGTTTTTCACGCTGACATCATCAAACCGGCCACCGATGGTTGCAATCCACTTTCCGTCAAACTTCAACTGATGTTTTGCATACAGGCTGGCTTGTTCTTTTTTGATTCGGGCATAGGTTGTTGCATTGGGATTGGCGGGGGTAAATTGCCCGTACACAGGATCAAAGGCATTGATCGTTCCCATATTTGCACTGTTGTTCGAACCATCTTTGTTTTTGAAGTACTGGAGATCCAGTCCCATCAGCAAGGTATTTTCAGTTCGATCCCCATACCAGGTGCCAATCACCTGATTATCCAGACTGTAGCTGTCGGTTGTGCCGTCTTTGTACGTCAGCCCCCGCGCAAGCTCGGCTGAACTGTCGCTGCTGAAAGCATACGTGCTGCGCAGCAGCAAATCCGTGTGGGCATATCGTGCATTCTGCTTGATGTTCCAGGTATCGTTCAACTGATGGCTTAATTCGTAGCTCAATGCAATTTGTTTGTTTTGATTGATGTCGTAATCCGGCTCTCCCAGATTGGTCGACGGATCAATCTTACCCTGCGGTGTATCTGTTAAGGTGCCGTAAACCGGGAAGAACGGGTTGGTTGGCACCCCCTTGTCTTCCTTGTAGCTCGCCAGGAAAGTGATCGTGGTGTCGTAAGAGATGTCCCAGGTCAGACTCGGCGCGAAGTAGTACCGGTTGTTGTCAGTGCCATCCAGCGTCCCGTCACGCTCACTGGCCAGACCGACCAACCGATAGCGCACGCTGCCGTCGTCATTGGCATCGTCCGAAATGTCGACGCCCAGACGTTTCAGGTGACGGTTACCGGTCTGGAATTGAATATTGCCTTCCGGTGTATCGGTCGGACGTTTGCTGATCGCGTTCACAACACCACCCGGAGGGGCTTCACCATAAAGCACAGACGCCGGACCTTTCAGAATTTCAACCCGTTCAAGACCGAACGGCTCCAATGTCCAGACATAATAGCCCGTCGTGAAAAGGCGGTTCCCGTCTAAATAAGTTGCTGCATCGAAACCACGGACTTTAAACCAGTCTGTATCTGTATCTGAACCATAAGGTGAGGAGAGTACACCGGCCTGATAGCGGAGCGCTTCATCCAGTTTCTGGAATTGATTCTTCTCCAGATTTTCCTGATCAACAATTGCCATCGTGCGTGGTGTTTCCGCCAGCGGTGCTTCCACTTTGAGTGTTGAAGCCGTCACCACAATGGTTTCAAGATCCGTTTCGGCGACGGCATTGGCTGCATCTTCGGCCATGGCTGGCAGCGTGAATGCAAGCAGCGAAGCAGGCAGACAGATCATTTTGATGGACGCACCAAGCCGACTCAGGCTTGGATGGGAGTGAGTCGAAGTCATTTGGATACCCTGAACAAATCGTAAAAATATTCGAATTAATAATTATTTTGATTTGCGATTATACTGATCGTTTAGGTACGGGGTGTGACTTTGATCAAGTTTTTATGTCCATTTAGCATAAAAAATCAATAAACCACAGATTTATGCTATTAAGTATTGATCTTGGTGCATAAAAAGTTCAATGAAATGTATCAGGCAGCTCAATGAAATGGATGTGACGGCGGCATAAATATTCAAAAGATTTAATGTATTGTGTGCTTTTTAGACATTTTCCGCATGACATGCTGAAAAAATTCATACTTTGATGACAAAGCGTTCACAATCAAATTCACTATCATTATATTGGTGGGACATTGATGTGAACGGACAAGCCAGTATGAAATTATCCATTGCAAGGAAGCTGAGGATAAGCTTCCTTTTATTGACCGCACTTTTTCTTGCGGCTGCGATTCTCCTTTATCTTCAGGTGTCTAAAGTCGAAACCCACGCAAACTCATTGCTGAATGTGGATTTGCCGACCGTTGATGCCAGCCGATCTCTTCAGCAAAATGCAGAATATTCTTTATCCAGTTTGCGTGCCTATATGCTGGCTGCTGATGAAGTACGTCAGGACAGATACCGTCAGCAGATGGATGATGCATTTGCCAAGGTAGATGAAGAGATAACGCGATTAGCGCAGCATCTGACTCAGGAACAATTGGATTTGGTTCGCATGGACTGGGCAGCCCTGAAAGCCAGTGAACTGGCTGTCGCGACCCTGAGCCATACCCCAGAGAATTTACCGGCACATCATCTCCTTCAGTCTGAAGCGGCACCGCTGGCAGAAGTCGCGCTGGATCAGCTTCAGGCCATGATTAATGAAGAAGAAGGAAACCTGATTGGAGGCGATCGGAAGCGTCTGATGAAGCTGTTTACCGATGCTTACACGACTTTATCGAACGGGGTCGGTGAGCTGCGCGCGTTTCTGATCAATGCGAATCAGGAGAATCTGGATAAATTTGAGGATTACTTACGCCAGAATAACCGCGCTGTTTCTGAAATTGATCGCAAGAAAGACAGTTTGAGTGACAGCCAGCAGAGTCTTTGGGCCCTGTTTAAAGAAATGCAGGACTTGTATTTGCCGATGGCGACGGATGTGGTTATGCAGCGTCAGGCACAGGATTGGAATAAAGCGTACTACCAGTTAGAAACTGAAACCTTGCTGGCGGTTGAGCAGCTGGCAATGACGATTGAAACTGTTGTTCAGGAACAGCAAACCGTTGCGACTCAGAGCGGTGAAGCGATCAGCAGCAGTGTTCAGAAAGTGGTGATGTTGCTGATTGCCATTTCGGCCATTGCCAGCTTGTGTTCACTGGTGATCGCAACCTGGCTGGGCCGTGACATTGGGACACGCCTGCGCAGCGTGGTTCAGCGTGCCGAAGAAATTTCTCACGGTGATTTTTCAGGGCAGGCCATGGCGAACCGGGGCTCTGATGAGATTGCGACCTTGATTGAAGCGGTGAACCGGATGTCAGTTGCCTTATCCGGGCTGGTCACTGGGGTGTCGAATCAGGCAAATGCCGTGAATGCCAGTATGGATCAGTTACTGGCCACCAATTCAGATACAGCCGGTGAGGTCAGCGAGCAGGCAGAGCGGATTAACTCAGTTGCCACTGCGATTGAAGAGATGTCCGCGACGGCGCACGAGACGGCTCAGAACACTCAACTGGCGTCGGAAGATTTGGTGAACGCTTCGTCATTACTGACCAACGGCGAGCAAGTGCTGACGCAGAACCATGAAACGGTTTCAGAGCTGAACGCATTAATCAGTCAGGCGAGTGATATGGTGCAGCAGCTCAGTGCTGACAGCGATCGGATCGAACATGTCACAGAGGTGATTCAGGGCGTTGCGGAGCAAACCAATCTGCTGGCACTGAATGCAGCCATTGAAGCGGCCAGAGCCGGTGATCTTGGCCGTGGTTTCGCAGTGGTTGCCGATGAAGTGCGTTTGCTGGCACAGCGGACGACCGAATCAACGACAGAAATTAATGCCATTGTTGAAGCGATTCAGGGATCCACCCAGCAGGTTGTGAAAGTGATTGAGCAGAGTCAGTCACTGGTGAAAGTCGGGACGGAGCAAACGGCAACGGCCAATGAAATGCTGCGCGACACGGTGCGTTACATGAATGAAGTTTCTCAGAAAGTCAGTGATATTGCCGTCGCCACCGAGCAGCAATCTAATGTGTCACAGTCTGTCGCTGAGCTGGTGCATCAGTTGTCTTCTTCTGCGGATGATGTCTCCGGGAACTGCACTGTTGCCAATCAGACGTCTCAGGCCATTCAATCACAGGTCGAAGACCTCAATCACGCGATGAAGAAATTTGTGGTTTAACCCGAAGTTTGCCTGCTTCAATTCAAAGCCCGGTTTTGAAGTGACCGGGCTTTTTTGGATTTGAAATCTAAGTCGAACACACAAACCACGAACTCGCGTTGGCGGTGATATAGGCTTCGTTATGCCACTCCAGAGGCTCGAGATAAGGTGCGGTACGAATATCCCCTCTGAATTTCTCAGTGATCAGCACCCGGACTTTGCCATTCGCTGAATTTTGCACGGTTCCCCGGTAGGTATACCCCAGATTTCCCCGGCCGGGTTTTTCAAACAAGCAGACACGCTCACCAATGCTGGTATAAATATGTTCGCTTTCGGCCGTCCAGGTCCCGTTGCTGCCAGGCGCTTTGGCTGCTTCGGTCTGGATAATGGTTTCCGGAGGAACGTCCACCAGCTCCCGGTCAATCGTATAAGGCTGATAGCCGAGCGCCATGGCAGATAAGTACCATTCATTGTCTGGAGCACCATCATTTTCAATGACTTTTAACGTGACAAAAGGACCATCCAGACAAAGGTCGGCCCATTGTTCTGTACTATTGATGGCCGCGAAAAAGAGCGGGCGTTCCGCTTCAGTATTCGCCTCGGCGACACACCAGGAGCCGGATTGGAGATGCACCATGTTGCCACCGTTGGCATCGCACACCTGTTTGGCCAGATTCTGATATTCTGCGATATCCTCGCGAGCCTGTTCAGGGGCGGCACTGCAATAACGATAAGTATAGGAATAGGCACTTTTCGGATAGTACCTCCCCTGGTCAATGACTGCGCCATTGATCCGGGCTTCACTCTCACTCAGAAACTCCTGGGTCGTGCCATACATGCTGTAGGTGTTCCCAAAACCCAGTGAACGGGGCAGGCTGCTGCAACCAGTCAGCACCAGAAATCCCGCCATGAAAATACCAATACGATAAGGGGTGTGTTGCATATTCGATCGGCCCGTTTCCTAACATGATGTTAATTATAGGAAAAAAGAGGCAAAAGACATTGCATTAAGGCTGAGATCTTTGCACAGCTTTTACTGACTTCACATTTGACTCAGTGTTGATTTTCTTAAGGAGTCGTATCCGTCCAGTCTTGTTTGCCAGAGAGGGGATTGGGTTGCAGATCGGTGACAGGGTCACGTATGGTGTGACATGCTTTAGCGGGTCGTGTGCGTCCAAAGCTCGAATTGATGACTGAATGAAACAGAATACGGCGCAAGGCCGTATTCTGAGCAAAGATTATTTCGTCAGTGCCTGATTCAGCCATTGATCAAAATGAGATTTCGGCAGGGCGCCATTCAGCGTATCGACAGGCTTGCCTTGTCTGAACACCATGATGGTTGGGATGCTGCGAATGCGATATTGCGCCGCCAGTTCTTGTTGAGCTTCCGTATCAATTTTGACAAAACGTGCCTGTCCGTTTCGCTCGGCAAACACATCTTCAAAAATGGGCGCAAAGCCAACACATGGATTACACCAGGGGGCCCAGAAATCGACGATGACTGGCTGTTCACTTTGCAACAGTGCCTGAAAGTTGTCTGGTGTGCCTTCCAGCGGTTTGCCATCCAGCAGTGCGGCCTTACAGCTGCCACAGGTTGCGTTGTCATTCATGCGTGCCACCGGGACACGGTTCAGCCCTTTGCAATGCGGGCAGCGGGTTGTCATTGTCGACATGGTGATTTCCCATTGATATCCAGAATGTGCCTAATGTACTGAGAATTTGGCAGACAGGAAAGTGCTGTTCAGTCATTATTGCAATCGGTGAAACCGATGATTACTTGCAGGTCAGCAAGGTATCAAAGGCTAATGCCAATCGAATGCATTAGCCTGAATTTAGGAAGGTACTTCGAAACGTGTTGTTGCTGGAATCAGTGCAGTAAACCCAGCTCTTTGGCTTCCTCGATGGTGAGTCCGCATTCGCGAATATCACGCAGCATTTCAATGCGGCGTCTCGCGGCAGCTTGTTGACGTTTATTGGCAGAGACTTTGGCTGATGAGCCAGTTTCGTCTTGCTGATCCCACTTGTGTGTGGCGTCAGCCATATCTGAAAAATCAAGTGAGTTGATAGACACAATAACCTCCTGAAAGCATGATGCGTCGAAATCAGGCATATCTTTATCAGAGCTTTCAGATCCCGACAAAGCAGATCAATCACGCTTTGTGAGCAAGAGCGGATTTGTGACAGGAAGTTGTGGCAAGACCAAAAATCAGCTTTGACAGGCGATGAAACCGGAGTATCTTTCGCCTTTTCGGCCTTGAATCCACGGGCTGGAAAAGCGATCAATTCGGGTGAAAAAAAAGCCAGTGACAACGCACTGGCTTTGGTGGCTTGAAGCGCACAGCGTGGCTGAACGGTTTTGTGCCTTACCGCAGCTGATCAACGACAGCACGAACAGCGGCCAGCATGTCCTGACCAAAGGCCAGACTGCGCTCCGGCGACCAGCCATAGAAGGCATCCGGCTGAATGTTATGGTCTTTAAATGGCATTTCTACTGTGTATGCCAGGCACTTGAATGCTTCCCCGACCCAGGCCGTTCCCATGCTCAGATTCGCTTCACCCGGCGCATCTTTATCGTAGCCCACATCATCCTGAAACTCCGGCGTGATGGTCAGCAGTGCCTGTTTGAAGTTGTGCTCCAGCGTGGCGTGACGCTCGTCATAGGATGGGATCCCTTCACAACCTGCAACAAAGTTGTATGGAATTGCTTCGTCACCATGAATATCCAGGAACATATCCACACCAGTCTGCTGCATCCGCTCGCGTACAACATACACTTCCGGGCTTTTCTCCAGGCTTGGTGACAGCCACTCACGGTTCAGGTTCACGCCCGCGGCATTGGTACGCAGATGGCCACGAATGCTGCCATCCGGGTTCATGTTCGGGACGATGTAGAACACGGCACGGTCCAGCAATGCGCGGCCCACGGTGTCGGTTTCATCCAGTAACCGCTGCAGCAGACCTTCAATGAACCACTCAGCCATGGTTTCGCCCGGATGCTGGCGACCAATCACCCAGATTTTTTTCTTGGTGTCGCCTGGTTCGCCGACTATCAGTAAACTGATATCGTTCCCGTCCAGTGTGCTGCCTAAGGTTTCCAGCTCACAGTTGAAGTTCATCTGCGCCTGATGCAGTAAATCCAGGTGGCGGTCATAGCTGTAAGGAGCAAAGTAAGCGAAGTACATGGAGCGCTGTTCCGGAATCACCCGGAATCTCAGGGTGTCGCCATCGAACTCAGCCGGGATACGGAACCACTCTTCCCGATCATAAGAGGCAACGACATCGTAATCTTTCCAGCCTTCCGGATACGCCGATGTGGCCAGATCCTGTAACTCGAAAGCATGTTCAACCTGAGCCTGAGTTTCCAGACGGAAGTGGAACCATTGGTAAAAATCAGACTGATGGTCTTTGTTGATCTTGAGTTGAATATCATCAGGTTGATCGGCTTTGACAACATGAATGTTGCCGCTTTCGAAATTACTAAAAATTTTCATTGCGCTGAACCTTATCAGGTAATTGAAGCCAAAAGGTTAGCATAGTTCTGGCAAGCGTTTCAGCATGTGGTTAAGCTGAGCCTGCTGCAAATGAAGAAGGGAAACAGAGCGTGACGTTGCATTATTCATCCCGGGCACTGATCCAGATTGCGGATCAGGTATTACTTGTGAAACGTGTTGGTGATTCGTTGAGTTTTTTGCCCGGCGGGCATGTTGATTTTGCTGAAGCGGCGTCTGCCACGGTCGCCAGAGAGATTTTTGAAGAGACCGGACTTGAAGCGCGGATCGGTGCATTGATTGGTGTTGCGGAAAACGACTGGGTTGAAGGCGACCAGCATCAGACAGAAATCGCTTTAATCTTTCGGGCAACTCTGGTGGGGAGAACAGAAGCGCTGCCTGTTGTCTCGCGAGAGCCTCACCTGGAATTCTTCTGGGCCAGACTGTCCGAATTAGATAGCTACGCGCTGCACCCGGTTGCGTTACGGGGAATCCTGAGGGCGGGCACCACTCAGTTTGAAGGCTTTGTGGCTTCAGATTTAGACGCATGATCCGTGTTATTGATTTGATTTCACCCGATCTGCGCATTCAGGAACCGCCCAAAGTTAGGGTTGGTTGTATATTGAGCAGTTGAACTTTTTTTACTTTACAGAGTGGCCAGTAACCCGTAATATTCGCCGCACTTACGGAGAGATGGCTGAGTGGTTGAAAGCACCGGTCTTGAAAACCGGCATACGTTAATAGCGTATCTAGGGTTCAAATCCCTATCTCTCCGCCACATTCGAAAGCCCCGTCATCAGACGGGGCTTTTTCGTTTTGACGCTGCAGGAGCGAATCCGGGATTTGAAAATCCCCCTATACCTTGTTCTGGCTCCGCCACATTCAAAGAAACCGCTGATCACTTGGCGATTTTTTTCGTCTGAATTTTCGTAAGAACGCTGGCATAAAGCCACAGTCTGCGAGCGCAGTCAGAACGCCAGTCTGGCGCTGGTACAGCAGTGCCTATCACTTTCTTAACACTGTCTCAAAGTGTGCCATAATTTAATCCTTTCATCCTTTCCGGAATAACTGGAAAATCCTTTATTAACAGTTGCTTATTAACTCTGTCTCAATATTCTCAACAATGAGATAAGTGAACTTATTTGCTAGGTAGATAATTACAAGGATTGAGTGATATAGGAAAGCCGTCATGTGTTGTAATCCTCAGTTTGTGTTCTACACCCAAAAAAGCATTCAGAGTGATGCGCTGTGCAATGTGCTGAAAAACAGAGGGGCGCTTGATATTGTGCAAGTGTCTGAAATTTCAGAATTAGAGTGCTTCGTGAGGCAAGGAAGCGCGATCTTGATTCTTGATGTTGAGGTTCCGGAAATCGATGCGATTCGTCTGCTGACGCAAAAGTTGTGGAAACAGACGAACAAGTTGATTCTGGCGAATGTGCAACCCGATTATGACTACCAGCTCGTTCGCCAGTGGAAAAATTGCTATGGCATTTTTCCTCAGGACACCAGCTTTCAGTTTTGGATTGCCGGCGCGCAGAAAGTCGCATCCGGTGAATATTGGTTCTCACGTCAGGTGATGGCCGACTTAATTGCATCCTACAGGGAAGATATGCTGGAAAGGCAAAATGCAGTCAGTCAAAAACCAATGACACTAACAAAAAGAGAAGAAGATATATTGAAGCTGATCTTACAAGGTGAGAGCAACGCAAAAATTGCAGAGTTACTATTTCTGAGTGAAAGTACAGTGAAGACGCATTTATATAATGCGTTTAAAAAAATTGATGTCAAGAACCGTCGTCAGGCGCGCGATTGGGCCAGGGAACAGCTTTTCTTGCAACATTAAACTGTCAATTTTATTCAATGATGATAAAAAAGGAGGCGATGCCTCCTTTTTTGTTTCTGTGTCTTGTTCCCATATTTGCTTGACCATAGGATTTCAACTTTGAGTGGATGGCGAGACCATATTCATACTTTTCTCATACTTTACGGTGAAAAAGACACGCTAGAATATTTAATAAGAGAGATGAGAAGCGGTGCTCGAGAATGTCAGACAACAAGATATTTCAAAAACAAATTGGAATCATATTGTGCCTGGTGACAATGTCAGCATCCGCAAATGAAAGTGTGAGATTAAACCTGAAGGGTAAAATCAGTCAAAAGTGCAGTATTTACAATCTGATGGATTCAGTTGATTTATCTGATGTCACAGCAAAAACAATATCCTTCGGTTTTTATTGTAACTCGCCTTTTGATATATCGGTTTCATCTCAGAATGGCGGATTAAAGAGTGGTGGTTATCTTGTTCGATATCAATACTCTTTAGAAATTCCAAAGGCTGGATTAAATATTCACGGTGAGAGTCAGAAAAGCAGGGCTCATGAAAAAATCGTCAATATTGAAAAAGTCCCCTTTGAGAGTCGGGGTCAGCTTCGGGTGAATCTTATCGACCAACTTGAAATGGCTGGCCATTATGAAGAAACACTGAAAATTAATTTGTATCCGAAAAGTCTTTTATGAACATTCATTTTTGTAACCGTGAGTGTTTGTAAGTGAGAGCAGTAAAATAAATATAAATGCGTTAATTATTAAACAATGATGGAGTTTATCATGAATAAGTTTATGTTATCAGCTGCAACAGTACTCGTTCTTTCTTCACTGTCTATGACTGCACATGCCGACGGACGTGACCGCGGCCCACAAAATGGCCGTAGCTGTAATGGCGATGTCTGTGAGCTGAAAATTATCGCGGAAGTTGAAGAGAAGTGCTATTGCCGGTTTGATGGTATGGATTATGTCAACCTGGGCAAACTGAATGCCTGGAGTCCAACAACGTCACAATCTAAAAAGCTGAAAATTTACTGTAATACCCGTAAGGCCGATGTTCAGGTGAAAACCAAAAACGATGGCCTGAAAGGTCTGTATGATCACCATGGTGATGAAGATGTCGAATATGTTATCCAGTCGGGTAGCTACAAGTTTGATACCAAAGCCGATGGTCACAAGGGTTATCAAATGTTTGCCAACAACTTCATGGGCGATTCTCTGGACATCGTCGTAAAAAGCAAACCTTATGACTTTAAGAAAGTTAAGCCGGGTCACAAGTTTGACATCGCTTACTTCAAAGTCACCCCAGTGAAATACCATTAATTGATGCTGGGATAAAAAAGAGTGGGAGCAATGCTCCCACTTATTTCATCAGGAGGGTTTATGCGCTGGTTATTCTTAATGCTATTTTCAATGAAAAGTTTCGCCTTCGGCATTATGCCGGTCACGGTTGAGATTGGCGCATCGGGCAGTCTTGCTCAGCAGAAATTCATGGTCTCAAATGAGTTTGAAACGCCGCTTCAGGTTGAAATTGTTCCCATGGAACTCAAATGGGAAGATGGCGGATATCGTGCCGTGCCTGCGGATGAAGACATTTTAATTCTTCCCGATACAGCCATGATCGCACCGGGGGCAACGCAGGCGGTGATGCTGCGATATCTTGGTGATCCCGCATTAACCCGCTCGAAAGCTTACGTCATCCAGTTTAATCAGGTCATGACGGAAAACAGTCAGAATCAACAGCAAGACGGCAGCCTGGTTTCTATGGCGGTGAGTTACGATGCCGTTGTGACGGTTGCACCGAACCGTGCTCAATCGAATTTACAGCTTGCCAGTGCCAAAAATATCGGGAATGGCCAGTGGGAAGTGCTGATTGAAAATGCGGGTAACAAACACGGCTGGGCAACCAAGGCGGACTGGCAGATACAAACAGCGAAGGGCCCCGTGACCATTGCCGGTAAAGACATTGCGAATTTCATGGATGCAACATTTTTCCCTCCCTTAAGCTCAACCAAGACTATATTTAAGCTAAACAAAGACATAGTGGTTCGTGACCCGCTTTCATTAAAAGTGAAAGAAGTCAATTAAAGCGAAAGGATGAGACATGAAATGGATGTTCATTGCGCTGCTTTGGGGTGTCTCGTGGGGATGTCTGGCACTTGAGGTCGGCCCGCTGGTTCATGAGATTCAGTCAGATGCTGCCGTGCGAAGCACAAAGGTGATGGTCAGGAATAATTCTGCTGCCACTCAGCTGGTTGATGCACAGGTGATGCAACTGCATTTTGAACCCGATGGCTATTCGGCATCCCCGGCCACCCGGGACGATCTGATTGTCATGCCCCCTGCTTTTCGCATTGCGCCCGGACGTTCACAGGTCTTGATGCTGATGTGGACAGGCACTGCGCCGTTAAAAACGTCTCAAAGTTACAGCGTTCAGCTTTCAGCAATGAATCAGGACACTGAGAATCAACGGAATCATATTGCGATCCAGATTAATTACAACGTGATCGTGCATGTTGCCAGTGGTCAGCATCAGGAGCGGCTTCAAAGCACTCCGATTTCGGTCAGGCAAACGCCCAATGGCATCGACTTTATGGTGCAGAATCTGGGCTCTAAATATACAAAACTCAGCCATTACGATTTAAGTTTTTCCAGCCCCGGACAGAATCAGCCAGAAATCTTAACCGGTGATTTGATCGCCAACAGTGAATCGGATGCGTTTATTCCTGCTGGGCAGACAACAGAAATTCACTTGCCGAAAGCACTCTTATCCGGCCGAACTTTTGGACAGGTCACACTGAAAAAGAGGCAGCCATGAGAAAAGGATGCTGTGCGCAAATTGTTGTCTTGTGCGGTCTGTTTTTGGGCAGCATCAGCGGTTTTGCGACAACAGATCTGGTCACCCCCAGAACCATTACCTTTTCCAGTTTGCTGAACTTTTACGGTCAGCCGGTTGGTGAGGCTGTGGTGAAAGTCACACCCGAAAAAAAACTCTTCGTCCAATACGACACCATCGCAAACTTCTTATCCCAGAAACTGACGCCCGAGAAGCTGTCGGAAATCCAGCCGCTTGTGAAAGATGGATTTATCAATAGTGATGATCTGGCGGCCCATCAGATTGATCTGGATCTCAGTGCCACCACGCTTGAAACCTCGATTTCGATTCCCAAATCCATGCTGACCGACAGCGGACTGTATTTGTTTCAGGGGGATGAAACCCTTGTGAATGCAAGACCGATTGACGATTTCAGTGGCTATGCCAATTACTATTTATCTGCCAGTTATCTGAATGACGATCAAAGCGCGCTGGACTGGTTTTCCAGTAACGTCATCGAAACCGGGTTGCGGTACCAGAAAATTAACCTGTTCAATGATTTTGCCTTCGATATTGATGATGAAGACAGCAATGTTTATCGTCTGCTGTCTCAAATCACCTATGACTTTCCGGATGAAGGGACCCGGATGACATACGGGGATTTATTTTTTGGAACCTATGGCTTTCAGAGTGGCGAAAGTATTTTTGGTCTGAATATCAGCCGTGATTTTGGCATCATTCCAACGAAAAATGTCCGCCCGATTGCAAACCAGCAATTTGTGATTGAACGCCCTTCCAGTGTGGATGTGTATATTGACAGTATTCTGATGAGAAGCATTCGTCTGTCGCCCGGCGCATACGATATCCGGGATCTGCCGTTAACGACCGGGGTGAACAATATCCAGTTGGTCATCACCGATCCTTCTGGCCGCCAGGAAGTGATTCAATTCAATATCGCGACTGGGATCAACCTGCTGGCTGCCGGGGAATATGAATACTCGGTGTCCTTGGGCATTGACAGTGAATTGGTGGATGACCAACTGGAGTATGATAAAGAGGATTACGTCTTCTCAGCCGGGTTTGATTACGGGATCACCGAATCCGTGACGGCTGGTTTAAACATGCAGGCCAGAAAGCATGTCACGCAGGCGGGGGTGACCTCCGGATTTGCAAATGCTCTGGGTTTATTTGGGGCTGAGGCTGCTTACAGCCAGCACAAGGTACTGGATGACGGTTATGCTTTGCGGCTGAAGTATGACGCGTTTTCTCCATCTGAAGTGTTTACCTTCAATGCGCAATATGAATATTACTCACCGAAATTTTCAAGTATCAGCGACAGCGAGATTGATAGCTTCGTTGAAAACCCGGATGGGGTCGAACATCGGGTCGATTTGTTTTACAACTATTTTCTGACGGACCGTTTGTCTGCGGGCATTGCCACCAATGCCCGCTATCTGTACAGCCATGATCTGGCTTATGCGGTCACGCCGACCCTCGCTGGTTCCTGGTTCGGAACGGCTGCCAGCTGGAATATCCGGGCGACGTATGAAAATGATGAGGATCCGGATACCGATGAATGGCAGTTCTTTCTGGCAACCTCTATTCCGATCGATGCCTTGCTCAATACGAATCATCAGATGAGCGCCAGTTATGACTCGGTCGATTCCCGCTCTCAGGTTCGTTACAGCTATAACGAAAATATCGGTTCAGTCGGCGGTGTCGGTGTATTTGCGCTGGTTGAAAATAATGACGATGAAAATTTTTCGGGCAGCGTGTCGGCCAACTATACCGGGAACCGTTATATCATGACATTTGATCACGATAGTCTGGTGGATGTCGACGGCAACTATTCAAACCTGAATCGGGTGGGCATTCAGGGTGCCACGGCATTCAGTGGCTCCGATTTTGCCATCGGGCGTCCTGTCAATGATGCCTTCGCCATTATCTCGGTGCATGATTCTTTGTCTGAAAGTCCCGTCATGATCAATCCGGAAGTCGATGGCACATTTGCCGTTCAGTCTGATTTTCTGGGGCCCATGTTGTATCCGGATATTGTGTCTTACCGGCCGCAGCGGATTGATTATGATGTGGAAGATTTACCCATAGGTTACGATCTGGGCGAAGGGGGTTTTGCGATTAACCCGCAACACGGCAGCAGTTACCGGTTAACCATTGGCTCCGACGCAAACATGACAGCGCTGGGGTACTTGTTTGATGTGAGCAGCAAGCCGATTCCGCTGACTGAGGGGCGTGCTGTCCATCAGGGCGATCCGGATTTTGCGCCGGTTGATTTCTTTACCAACAGTAAAGGCCGTTTTGCGATTACCGGGCTGAAACCCGGCGCCTATCGGGTCAGTGTGTTTAGTCAGCAGCCGTTTACGTTTAACCTCTCGATCCCTGAAAGTGCCGGTAACATCATCCGGCTTGGTGAGATAAGGGCAGGACAATGAAAACTTACTTCATTTGCTTCATCCTGATGTTGTGCTCGGTGCCGGTGTGGGCAGCTAAAACGTGTAACTTGTCGTTGCAGAACATCCGACTGGAAAATTCAGGCAGGAATATCAATTACGATATGTTTGAGACGGGCAGTTTTGCTTTGATCCAGAATCACTTAATTGATCTTAAAAATAACAGTCCTGACGGTATGTGCGATACCGTGTTGCTGATTAAACCCCGGCAAAATGCGTTTCGGGGAGCACAGCGTTCGCAGCAGTTGGAATATCAGATTCTGGCAGGGAGAAACTCGGGCGCTATATATGAAAACGGGCTGGCGATTGTGATCCGAGATCTGAAGCCGAAAGAAATCAGAACGGTTGATTATCAGCTGAAATTCGCTTCGCAACAGTATGTGTCGCACGGCCAGTATCGTAATCTGTTTCAGTATTCAGCGGTCGAGTATCCGCTCAACAGAACCAATATCTACGATGAAACGAAATCTGAGTTTCAGGTGCAAGTCAACAAAACGGCTCGTGTCAGTTTGTGGGGAACCAACGACCGCCATCAGTATCAGGTGGATTTTGGAGAACTGGAAACGGGCGAAACACGTCAGTTGACCCCGCAGTTGCTGGTTCAGAGTACGGCGGATTATTCGATTGAATTCCAGTCTCAGAATCGGGGCCACTTACGGCATGATTCCGGTGACAGCCAGTGGGATGTGGATTACGGCTTTTTCGTCAACAACCGGTCTGTCCCACTACAGACGGGGCGCAGTTTACTGAGCTTCCGGCAGCCCGCCAGCGCAGTCGGCGACCGCTACTCAATGATGTTCCGCATCGGGAATGTCCGAAATAAACCGGCCGGACAGTATGAAGATGTCATCACAATCACGGTGACCCCGTCTCTGGTTCATTAAACGAATTTTCTTGCCTTCGTACTGTGCAACGGCAGTCGGCATTTTTTCCTATGTTTTTGAATTAATGCCCCATCACCTTTGGGCTCAGAACAGCATGAGCAGCAGATGCAATACAACGGCCCCCAGAGTCAGGCGGCCTCGGAGTGGCTGATAATCTGCGGGTGCCGTTTCCCCTTCGGTTTGCCGGATAAGCTTTTCCGCAAACCACACGGCCAGATAACCTAAGGCGAGAAGCCCTGTCGCAATCAGTGCATGCTTATTGCCCTGCAAGATGGCCCCCCAGGCCAGCAGAACAAAGAGATTGCTGAGGATGAGCGCATTTTTGCTGAGCCGGTGTGAACTGTGGTCGATGGCATTGCCCCACAAAATGCCGGACAGAAAACTCAGAATGACTGCGCTGTAAGCAATAAACATCTGATGACCGCTCAGCTGGAAGAGCCGGATATCCGCAATCGCGAGGAGCAACGTCACGACAAAAGGCAGTAAGCCCAGATAACCCAGCTGTTTCATGATGGTATTTTGATTCTGCATGCCTCGTTCCTCTTGTCCGACACTGACTTCATGCTGTCTTTTGACTATAGCCTTCTGTGGCGAGGTATTTGTTTTTCGAATACTTTGTAGTGCCGCATTTAATTTAATCTCAGGCGGCTGACCCCGTATAGTTGAACCGATCAAGTCACATCATCGACGAAAACAAGCAGTCAAGAGGCATTTGATGACCCCACTGAATCCTTTCCTTCAGCAGGCAATCGCGCTGGCCGAAGACAATGTCAAACAGGGCGGACGCCCTTTCGGAGCTGTGGTTGTCAAAGATGATCAGGTCATTGCGACGGGTGTGAACCGGATGCAGGCCGATTGTGATCCTACGGCTCATGCCGAGCTGCTGGCCTTGCGTCAGGCTGGCAAAGCCTTGCAATCGCCCAGGCTGGCGGGGTGTCAAGTGTATGCCAGTGGTCAGCCTTGCCCAATGTGTATGGCCGCGATGCGAATGTGCGGTATTACCGAAATTGTGTTTGCCTACGCCAATGAACAGGCTGAACCTTTCGGGCTGTCGACGGCTGAGATTGCAGCCGATCTGTCAAAACCGCTGGCACAGCAACAATGGGCACGTATATCGCATCAGCCCGTCACCACAACGGATCAGGACGTCCATCATTTATATCAGCACTGGCAAAGATTTCAGCAGCAGTCGGATGGCTCATGAAGCATTCGGCTGAACAGCGCAGCATTTCAGATTGGGCCGGATTACTGCTGATTGTCTTGATCGGGCTGAACCTGCGCCCGTTTCTGGTGGCGCCGGGTCCCATCCTGAATACCATCATGCAGGATCTGTCGATGAGCGCTTACAGCGCATCACTGTTGACTTTACTGCCGATGTTTCTGATGGGAGTGGGCGCGTTTATCGCGCCAGTGATTTTGTCACGATATGGCACCCGTCCTGTCGTTTTGTCTGCGCTGACCGCGATTCTGACTGGCTGTGTTTTCAGATTCACGGTTACCACGGAGGTGGCCTTCTTGCTGACTGCAGTGCTTTGCGGGGCTGGCGTTACCTTAATTCAGTCGGCAATGCCGGGCCAGATAAAAGCAACCTTTCCGAAGCATATCGCACCGGCGACCGGGCTGTATTCTGCCTGTCTGATGGTCGGTGGCGCCCTTGGGGCTTATGGGATGCCACATTTGATGCAGATTGGCCTGAACTGGCGTCAGTCACTGGCCGTGCTGGCGGTCCCTGCTTTGGTCGCTATGCTGTTTAGTATGCGATTTCTAGTCGCTGCGGCATCGAAAAAGCAGGACGGCAATCTCGTGAAGGCATTACTGTGCCGTCCGCGCACCTGGACGCTGATGCTCGCTTTTGGACTGGTGAATTCGGGCTATTCCACGCTGGTGGCCTGGCTGGCGCCTTTTTATCAGTCGCTGGGTTGGCGCCAGTCGGACAGCGCCAGTCTGGTTGTGGTGCTTTCGGTCTGTCAGGCCATCAGCGCGGTTGGCCTGCCGGTGCTGGCCCGCCGGTCTCAGGACCGTCGCACCTGGCTTTTTCTGACTGTGGTATTCCAGGCGGTGGGCTTTTATGGGCTGGCAGCCTGGCCTGAAATGTTACCCATGTTCTGGGTTGGGATATGCGGCGCCGGACTGGGCGGAAGTTTTGCTCTGGTGATCGTGACGGCGCTGGACCATCTGGAATCTGCGGAATCGTCTGGCACGCTGGCGGCTTTGATGCAGGGCGGTGGTTTCATGATTGCCGCGGTGGCTCCCTTGCTGATTGCGGGGCTGAAAGACCTCACAGCATCTTACGAAGCAGGCTGGCTGATGCATCTGGGATTTGTGGTGATAACCGGTGCACTTTACCTGCGGTTGAATCCGCGTTTTTATCCGGTGGCAATGGACGTTGCCGGATGCGCTGCGGATCGGCAAAGAATCCCACATGGATAGTCACCTCATGCCGGAATCAACTACAGTTACTTGGATAACCTGAACGAGGAAGGCTTGGACACGGTTGCCAGATCAACGTTCTGGCTGTCAATCAGCCTGATGACGGTGACACTTTCCTTTGCGCCGAAGGCGTGAAGATAACGATTTTTGATGAACGATAGCATTCACTGACTGGAGAAAAGTAATGAAAGTTCTGTATTCAACAAAAGCAACATCCACTGGCGGGCGTGACGGAGCATCCGAGTCAGCGGACGGAAAACTGAAAGTGAAACTGAGTACGCCAACTGAGCTTGGCGGACAAGGGGGCGAAGGCACCAACCCTGAGCAGCTTTTTGCCGCAGGCTATTCGGCCTGTTTTATTGGGGCAATGAAATTTGTGGCCGCGCAGGATGGCATCAAATTACCTGCTGAGCCAAGTATCACGGCTCAGGTTGGTATTGGTGAAAACCCGAAAGGGGTTGGTTTTGCGATTGATGTCGAACTCCATATTTCCGTGGCTGGCATGGCAAAGGACGAGCTGAGTCAACTGGCTGAAAAGGCGCATCAGGTTTGTCCGTATTCGAATGCAACCCGCGGTAATATCCGTGTGGAATTAGTGGTTGCTTAATTTTGGTTCAAAATTAAAAAGGGCTCGATTGAGCCTTTTTTTTGATCTTGCTTCAATTTGCTTGGGTGGACACTCAAGAGAGAAAATATCGTTGAATGCAATATGTATTGAATGAGGTGACTTTATTTTCAGGTTGGCTTTTGATGATGGTTATGCCGATATTTCAGTCGGTTGAAAATTCAGATATTTTTCGCAAGACGACTGTTTTTGAGAAGGATTAAAATTATTTCAAACTAGACTTTAAAATCATTGAGTTCAAGGTTAATATGCATGCCATCTCGATTTGTGAGCAAGATCAAATCCCAATCAAACCCACTGATATCACCTGTCCTGATTCTGACTGTTCGCATGTTTCATTATGAGCTTTCTTATAGTGAAAATGACTTTCTTGGCTATCAAAAAGTCGGAATTTAAATAGGCTATTGAAATACTTAATAAGAGAATTCTAAACTCCTGCCATCTGTTCAATTATGGCTGGTGTCTCCTTTGTCTGAGTCTGGTAATCAACACGTTTCTGCGATTGATGAAGTCATCAACCGTGCGCTGATGAAAAAAAAGAAACGTCAAATGGAATTGGAACTTGCAAGCAAGCCTTCTCTGGAGGAAAGCCTGCGAGCGAAGTTTGATATTCTGGAGACAATCACCAAGCCTGGCCGTGGCACTGTATTGTACAAACTGGCGGATAAAGACGATCCCAATCAGGTGATTTGCTGTAAATCCGTTCAGGAACGCGGGAACGCCGACGCAGAAAAAGCTTTATTGAGTGAAGCAACCAAACTCGAAGTGTGTCAGCACCCGAATGTGGTGAAATTTATTCAGGTCGGTCATGAATTTTCGACCCCCTACTTTTTTATGGAATGGGTTAGTGGCGAGAATCTGACTCAGAAAATCAGTCGCCATCAACAGGGCGGTTTCCGTGCGGATCATATCGCATGGCTGATTTATCAATTGGCAGGCGCGCTGGATTACGCGCATACGCAGGGCGTTTGCCACCTGGACATTAAACCGTCCAATGTACTGGTTGGGACGGATGACGCGGTTCGCCTGGTTGATTTTGGTGCCGCGCAATATATTGGCGAAGACGGTGAGTATGCAGAAGCCAGCCTGAACTACGCCTCGCCGGATTACGTCCGGACCGGGGTTGGTCAGCCGGAAGATGACGTGTATTCCCTGGCTGTACTGGCCTATTGTTTATATCTGGGCGTCACTGCCAGCGCGGAGATTGGCATGGTGATTCACGGCCAGAAACGACCGGTTGTGATTCCGCCTCATGTCTGGAAAGCGATTCAATCGGTGATCAGTAAGCCTCGCTACCATGGTTATACGCCGATTCAGTTTGCCCAGGTACTGGGCCAGATTGACTCGGACACCCCGCTGTCGAACGCACCCTTATTCAGCAGCATGCGGAATGCAGATCTGGTCTTAAGCAGGAAAAAACACAGCGCGTTTGAGGCGGTCGACAGCTGGAAGTCGCTGGAAATCACCCTGATCTGCGCCACGTTGATACTGGTGTCGTTTCTGGTGCTTCGAAACCTGTATACCTTCGCATTTGAGGCGGACAGCCCGGTCGTCCCATCTGAGCCAGCAAGTTTTGTGTACGACGGTAAAGTCTTTCAGCCGGACGATACCTCATGGTTCACCTACCAGTTTTTAAATGAATTTACGTCGGAAACACCGGAGCTTTCTAAAACAGCCGTCGCGATTGTTGAAGCATATGACCGGAAAAAGTCGGAACGGGAAAAACAAATTTATCTGCGTTTAAGTTCGGTGCTGGAAGATGAGCAACAAGCACACCAAATCCGTCAGGAACAACTGACCGCGATTAAAAATGAACTGATTACCATGCGCCGTTTAATGCAGGGCGGAAAAGCCAGTGACTCTGTGCATATTGAAAAACAATTGGCCAGTGCTCAGGGGCGAGTCAATACCTTGCTGCAAAATGAAGGTTTCAACCGTGAAAGTGCAATCACACCCGATGAAGCCCTGAATTTAATGGAAGTCGGTGATGTTGTGTTTGCCCGTCAGGCCTTTGAATCGGCTTGGCAAAAAGCAACGGCGGAAGCCTATTACTATGCCCGTGAAGTCCGGTATCAGACCGTCGTCAAAACACTGGCTCAGGTCTCCAGTTTGATGGACGAAGCGAATTTTAAAGACGCTTCCACCCTGATTGAAAATGCGCAGAAAGTTTTTCCGGAAAGCAAAGATATTCGCACCATGGGCGCATTGCTGTATGCCCGCCGCGGGGAATATATCCTGCGGCAGTCCCTGCAGTCTGATCTGGTAGTGGATAAAAGCATTATTCAGCAAGCCTATCAGGACGTGAAAACATTTGCGCCCGAGCGACTGGCGCAAGTGAAAGCGCAATTAAAGCAAGATATTGAGCAGGGCAGCGAGTCCCAGTTTAAAGCGGGAGCGTTGAGCATTAATGCCAAGAATGTCACCGCAATTGTTTTACCGGATTGGGAGTGGGAAGCATGAGTGATTTGAACACTCGTCTGGATGCATTGTTATCGCCCATCAGTGCGGATCAGCCTGTCGGTGAAGATGCCCGCTATGAGCTGTGTTATGAGCTTATGGAAGCGGAAGTGAAAAAGTTTGGCTCGCTTTTTGGCGAAACGGTTGACTGGCAGGTGGTGGAGCAACAGGCAGAAATCGTGCTGCTCCAGCACAGCAAGGATCTGAAAGCCATGGCCTACATGGGCCGTGCCTGGGCAGAGCACCACGGTTGTGAAGGGTTGAAAGCTGGCTTACAGCTGCTGAAATCAGCCCTGGAGGAATTTGGTAAGGCGCTGTATCCGGCACGTGCCAGAGGCCGGGACGGGGCGATTGAATGGCTGAACAAACAGATCGAGGGGGTCGTTCCGAAGCTGGAAAACCCGGCATACGCCGATCTGGAAGCTTGCGCTGCGCTCTGTCAGGACATCAGCTTTTCAATGAGCGAAGTGTTTGAAGGTTCTGAAGCGTCCATGCTGGGGGCCCGGGATGCACTGTCGACCCAAAGCCGTCAGATGGGTGCGCCACCTTCACCCGAGGTGAGCACGTCCGAGCCTGAACCGGCTCCGGTGGCGGAAGCTCCTGCGGCACCGACAGCCAAGCCGAAGCCGGTGGCAACTTCGCCTGTCCCTTCAACGATGACGTCGCTGAGCGGGGATACCGATAGAAAGTCGCTGGAGCAAATGGCAGAGCATCTGATCCACCAGAACCCGGCGATGCCGCTGGCGTATCAGGTTGGACGTTATCTGACCTGGATGGACGTGGATGAATTACCGCCGCACGATGCTGAGGGCAAAACGCCCCTGCGTCTGCCGGTAAATCAGGACACGCGGGCGGATTATGAGGCGGCTATCTCGGCCAAATCGGTTGATGAGCATTACCGGCGTCTGGAAAAGAGCCTGCGTAATACACCGTTCTGGCTCAGCGGCCACCGGCTGATGTTTGACATGCTTAAACTGATGGGGTTTGACCCGGCCGCTGAAGCGGTGCGCGAAGAGACGCGCCGGTTAACACAGCGTCTGGAAGGCATTGATGCGCTGACGTTTGAGGATGCCACCCCATTTGCGGATGACGCCACCCGGCAATGGCTGGCGGCAGGGCCGTCAGGTACGGGGCAGGGCGTCAGCGAAGGACTGGCAGAGCTGCTGGGTGAGCTGGATGGCGACAATCTGGATGGCGCAGCGCTCGGAAAACTGCTGGTTTCTGCTTCGGCAAAACTGGATGAGGCGCAGTCCGGACGTTCAAAGTTTCTCCTGCATCTGCAGTTGGCCAAATTACTGCACAACAACGGGCTGTTCAGCCTGGCGTTACCGCACCTGGAAGTGATCTGGCCGGAAAGAGAGCGGGTTCATTTGAGTTATTGGGAACCACACCTGGATACCGAACTGGAGCAGTTACTGTCTTCAACACTGACTCAGATTTATTCACGGGAAGAAGCCTTTCCCGATAAGTACAGAGAATGGCTGAAAGCCGTTCATTAACATATAGCTGCTAAGAAGGACAAGTTATGTCTAAAGATGGTTCAGTCGCTCCGAAAGAGCGAATTAATATCCGGTACGTGCCTGCCACGGGCGATGCTCAGGAAGAGGTCGAACTGCCCCTGAATATGATGGTGGTTGGTGATTTCACGGGCCGTGATGACGAAACACCAATCGAAGATCGGGATCCGGTCAGCATTGATAAAGACAACTTCAACGATGTACTGAGTGCATTCGCACCAAACGTGAAAGTGAATGTTGCCAATCGTCTGAGCGACGAAGAAGGTGCGCAACTGGGCGTTGATCTGACGTTTAAGAATGTGAAAGATTTCTCTCCCGAAGCGATTGCCCGTCAGGTCCCTGAACTCAGCAGTCTGCTGGAACTTCGTGAAGCCCTGGTTGCGCTGAAAGGCCCGCTGGGTAACGTCCCGGCTTTCCGTAAGCGTATCGCTCAGGTACTGCAAGACGACGAAGCACGAAACAAACTGCTCAGTGAACTGAGCATCGATGCAAACAAAGAAGAATAAGCAGGTGGCACATGACAACTGAAGCGATGACACCGGAACAGGATGCACAACTGGCTGAATCCGGTTCTCTGTTAGACAGTATTTTGAATGAAACCCGTATGAAGCCATCCGATGAAGGCTTTGACGTGGCGAAACGGGGCGTGGAAGCGTTTATCTCTGAACTGCTGAGTAAAAACGTATCCGACAAAGTTGATCAGTCGCTGGTGGATCTGATGATCTCCGAGATTGATCAGAAGATGTCTGCTCAGGTTGATGAGATTCTGCACTCAGAAGAGGTTCAGCAAATCGAATCGTCCTGGCGTGGCCTGAAGTATCTGGTTGATCAGACGGACTTCCGCGAGAACATTCAGATTGAAGTGATTTCTGCGAAGAAAAACGAAGTGCTGGATGACTTCGACGACGCGCCGGAAGTGGTGAAATCGGGTCTGTACAAGCAGATTTATACCCGTGAATACGGCCAGTTTGGTGGTAAACCTGTGGGTGCGGTGATCTGTGACTTCAAACTGACGTCTGCATCACCAGACATCAAACTGATGGAATACATGGCAAACGTGGGTGCGATGTCTCATGCGCCGTTCCTGACTTCTGCCGGTCCTCAGTTCTTCGGGGTCGACAGCTATGAAGAGCTGCCAAACCTGAAAGATCTGAAATCTGTGTTTGAAGGTCCGCAGTACACCAAGTGGCGCGGCCTGCGTGAGCACGAAGATTCACGCTATCTGGGTCTGTGTACCACAGGCTTCATGCTGCGTTCGCCATATTCTGTGGCCGACAACCCGATCAAAGCATTCGACTATAACGAGAATGTTTCGGCGAGTCATGACCACTATCTGTGGGGGAACTCAGCGTATGCACTGGCGTCTCGTATTTCCGAGTCCTTTGCGAAATTCCGCTGGTGTCCGAACATCATCGGTCCGCAGAGCGGTGGAACGGTGAATGACCTGCCGGTGCATAACTTTGAATCCATGGGTCGTATTGAAACCAAGATCCCAACAGAAGTACTGGTCTCTGACCGTCGCGAATTCGAACTGGCAGAAGAAGGCTTTATTGCCCTGACCATGCGTAAAGGTTCTGATAATGCGGCATTCTTCTCGGCCAACTCGGTTCAGAAACCGAAGTTCTTCGGCAACACGCCGGAAGGCAAAGAAGCAGAAACCAACTATAAGCTGGGCACACAGCTGCCGTACATGTTCATCATCAACCGCCTGGCGCACTATCTGAAAGTGCTGCAGCGTGAGCAGATTGGTTCGTGGAAAGAGCGTACGGATCTGGAAATTGAACTGAACAAGTGGATCCGTCAGTACGTGTCTGATCAGGAAAATCCACCGGCAGAGGTTCGTGGCCGTCGTCCACTGCGTGCAGCACGTGTTGAAGTGTCTGACGTGGAAGGCGATCCGGGCTGGTACCGTGTCTCTCTGGCAGTACGTCCGCACTTCAAGTACATGGGTGCAAGCTTCGAGCTGTCTCTGGTAGGTAAACTGGATCAGTAATTCGTTAAGGAGCGGTGGCTGTGATGCGCTTCTCTGAGGCGCCTGACAGACTGCCGCTCAATTATTTCTGTGGAAATCAATGGATAAAGGTTACCGATTACTGGAACGCATTGAGCTGGGTGAATCGAAAAACAGCTACGATACCGTCGGATCAACTCAGTTTCTGATTGAGTCGATTCATTATCATCTGGCGGATTTGCTGAATACGCATACTGGCAACGCCATGATCGCACTGGATTACGGGCTGCCTGATTTTAATGATGTGCTGGCGGATAAATCCAACATTGTCAGGGAAATCCGGCACAGTGTGAAACAGACAATCGAAAAATATGAACCCCGATTAACCGGTGTTGTCGTCCGGTATATTCCCCACGCGGATAATCCGCTGCAGCTGAATTTTGCCGTCAGTGGCGAGGTGTATCACAACGACAAGAAAACCATGATGAATATCGACTTATCCGTAGGCGTAGACGGTAAGTTTTCTGTATAGAGCCGACGAGTATGACTTATAGCAAGTATTTCCAGGACGAGCTTTCCTTTCTCAAAGAAGCAGGCTCTGAGTTTTCCAAAAGTCACCCGCAGTTAACGAAATTTCTGTCTGAAAGCAGCAATGACCCGGACGTGGAACGGTTGTTGGAAGGTTTTGCATTTCTCAACGGCAAACTCCGCCAGAAGCTGGATGATGAGCTTCCTGAACTGACTCAATCCCTGATTGCTTTACTCTGGCCGCATTATTTGCGCTCCGTGCCTTCAATGAGTATTGCGCAGTTAAAACCACATGAAGCCAGTGTGACGCAAAAAACCACGGTCACCCGTGGCCATGAAATGGCCAGCACACAGGTGGACGATTCGCAGTGTATTTTCCGGACCTGTTATGACGTGGATCTGTATCCGCTGATCCTCTCATCGGTCACACAACAAAATACACGGTCCAACAGCCATCTGAATATCACACTGACGACAGACAGTGGCGTAGAGCTGTCACGTATTGGGTTAGATACACTTCGTTTTCATATTCATGGCGAACTTCATATTTCGCGCATTCTGTATTTGTGGCTGTTTCGTTACCTCGACAGTGTCGAAGTGGTCCTTGCCGGGGGCGGCAGCCGGAAACTACCGGCATCCTGTATTCAGAAAGTCGGGTTTGATGATGATCAGTCCCTGATGCCTTACGGACCCAACTCGTTTTCGGGTTACCGTTTAGTGCAGGAATACTTTGCGATGCCCGACAAATTCATGTTCTTTGATATTGTCGGGCTGGACTGGCTGAAAGGGGTGCCGAACCAGAACACCATGAGTCTGGTATTTAATTTCTCTCGTTCTTTGCCGTCGGAAGTGACGATCCGGGAGAAAAACCTGCGCCTGTTCTGTACGCCGATTGCCAATGTTTTTGATATGGATGCAGACCCTATCCGTCTGGATCACAAACGCACCGAATACCATGTGCGCCCGCAAAGCAGCCGTCAGCAGAACTTTGAAGTCTATTCGGTGAATCAGGTGCGCGGCTGGAGTAACGAAAACCGGCGTCAGGTTGATTATCTGCCGTTTGAATCTTTTGAGCATCAGCTGGGCATTGATCATCAGCGCCATTATTACAATGTGAAAGTCTCGGAGCATGTGACCGGGAAAGGTTTATCGCATTACATCTCTTTCTTTGATCACAATGCCGGCGTTGCCAATCTGGAAACCGAAACCGTGCTGATCAAGCTGACCTGTACCAATGGCAAGTTGCCTCAGCGATTAGCGCCGGGCGATATCAGTTTCACCACGCACAAGTCGACCAACTATGCGGATTTCACCAACCTGACCAAGCCGACGGTGTCGGTCAGTCCGCAAATTGACAGCAGTCTGCACTGGCAGCTGATTGCCAATATGTCGCTGAACTATCTGTCGCTGATTGATACCGATGTGCTGAAAATGATGCTGAGTATTTATGACTTTCACTCGCGCAGCGATCGTCAGTCTCAGCGGGCTTCGGCCAACCGATTGAATGGCATCAAAGCGATCAGTATGAAGCCGGTTGAACGGATTTATCGCGGCTTACCGATCCGGGGCAATCTGATTGAACTTCAGATGGACTCAGCCATGTTTGCCAATGAAGGCGATATGTACTTGCTGGTTTCGATTCTGAATGAGTTTTTCTCGTTGTATTCCAGTATCAATTCATTTTCAGAGCTGGAAGTGGTCGATGTGAAAACCGGTGAAATTTATCGCTGGGACGGTAATCAGGGTAAGCAGGCGGTCATATGATCGAGAAGATTGAACAATCCAGCCATGAGTTTGCCTTCTTTCAGGCGGTGTATCTGCTGGAGGCCAACGCAAAGAAAAAATACCCTGAGCAGTTTGCCTCGGTAGGTCTGGCGAAAACCCAGTCGGAAGAGTTTATCCGCTTCAGGATTTCTCCTGAATTAGGGTTTCCCCGTTCGGATATCACGCAGTTTGATCAGGTGCACTGGGGAGGCCGGGACGTGCCGAACCTGATCGTCAACTTCGGGGGATTGCACGGCACAGGCTCGCCGCTGCCGTCGGCTTATACCGAAAAACTGGCGGGTCGTGATGGGGAAGATAACCCAGTCAAAGACTTTTTTGACTTCTTTCATCACCGGTA
Organism: Photobacterium sp. 1_MG-2023; assembly: GCF_030547945.1. Classification (NCBI taxonomy): domain Bacteria; kingdom Pseudomonadati; phylum Pseudomonadota; class Gammaproteobacteria; order Vibrionales; family Vibrionaceae; genus Photobacterium; species Photobacterium sp. 1_MG-2023. The sequence goes on from NZ_JAUORR010000033.1 coordinate 31,520, forward strand.
TTTGTCGCATCTTTACCGGATCTGGAAGAAGTACAGATATCACGTTCGGTATGAATCCGGGGCGATTGATCCGCTGTCGCGGAATCTGTTCAACCTGATTGGTATCTCCTCTGAGCTGAGTGAAGAAAGCGACTTTCATTTCGACAGGGCAAAGCTGCTGTCTTACATCGGTCAGCTCTCTTCCCGCACCCGTTCCCCGAATCTGGTTTCCGGTGTGGTGGCTCACTGCTTCAATCTCAATAAAGTCAGTATCGAAGAGTGGATTCCCCGCCGAGTGAAAATTGCGCCGTCTCAGCTGAATCAACTGGGCCATGTCAATTGTGTCTTGGGGCGTGATTATCACCTAGGGGATCATCTGACCGATATTACCGGGAAGTTTAACCTGGTGTTTCATGATTTGAGCTTTGAGCAGTACTGTCATTTTCTGCCGGGTGAACAGGGCTATGTCCTGTTAAAAGAGCTGATGCGATTTGTACTGCGCGACCCGATGGCCTGGGATCTGAAAATGGAAGTCAGAACCGATGGTTTACCGGCCAGTATTCTGGGCGTGGCAGGCGCAAACAAACTGGGACAGGTGAGCTGGCTGGGTCATGTTCAGGGAGAGAAAGAAACTGTTGTTGTCATTGGCGCGGTGTGATTTTTTCATCGAAAACAGGCACACGGCATCTGCTGCACTTGGCAGCGGGGCGGTGTGCCTGTATTTGTTTCTGATGAACGATAAAGTGAAGTGCGCGGTTCAGTTCACTGAGTGCGATGCTTCTACATTCGTCGGCGCTTCAGCGGCAAATTGGGCTATGGAACACGACCGTCGTGTGTAACTCCTTAATACCGGCAATATTTTCCGCTTCGTCGCACAGTTCATTCATCACATGCAGAGAAGAGGCCTCCAGCAGGGTGATGATGTCAAAACCACCCCCGACCACGCTGATGGTTTTGATCTCCGGGATTTCCCGGAGACTGTCACAGACTTTTTTCTTCCAGCCGTTTTGGCATTTAATCAGTAAATAGCAGCTGGTTAAGCTCGAACTCTTCTGTTGACCAATTTTCGCAGTATAACCTTCAATCACGCCTGACTTTTCCATGCGGGTGATCCGCTCAGCCACTGCTGTTCTGGAAAGGCCCACACTGCGGGCCATATTGGCGATTGATTCACGTCCGTTAACCAGCAGACTTGACAATATCTTCCTATCAATTCTGTCAATGCTGTTGCTATGTAAAGTACTCATTATCTTTATTCTCGACTTTGATTAACCTAGGCGTCCAACTTACTGAATCTGTTCTGGAACAGCGAAGTTGTAGAGTTCCTGCAGCAGGAACGGATTATTAGAATTCGACGGCTTGATCTTCACCGTCATTTGGCGTCCCGATACAAGAATGTCCGCGTTAAATCCACCATCGGCTGTTGGTTGAAGTTCTGACTCGTTCAACAGACGGAAGATGGACCAAAATCCCTCTTTAGCTTTTTTGTGCTGCTCTCCACTTGAAGTTATGTCCTGAATATTGACGTTGACGAAAAACTCGTTGCTTTCCGGTGGCCAGACAAATTGTTTGCTCTTGGCCGGACCGTGGTAGTAATCCAGCGACTCGCCGCCAAAATCGACATTGGCACGAATGGCACTGGAGTCCAGATCGATAAAGCGTGAGCTGAAATCAATCTTGAATTTATTGGAGGTCGGATCAAACAGAACGTTTTTGATCATCGTGTAATTTTTCATCTGCGTGATCATTTCCTGCGACAGTTTCAGCGTTTCACCGTCCACCCGTTTGGCTTGCCACAGGTTGGTATCGTAGAACGGCGACAGGTTATCTTTAATGAACCCGTCCAGCGTACCCTGCGCGGCAAAAAACGCTTCAAAATCTGTCAGTGAAATCTCGGTTGGTGCCTGTTTATTGAACGGATATTTGTTTTGACCAACCAGCGCGAACTGGCTGTATACGTTACTGGTCCACAGTTCCTGAATGCCCAGTTCAGATTCTGAAAGCAGGGTTGCCCAGGCTTGGTGAGCGATTTCATTCAGCCAGCTTTTCACCGGTTCAGGCGTTTTCTGCGCGACTTGTTTCAGGCGCACAATCGGGTCTGCTTCGGTTTCACGCATGCGGGCTTTTGCGGCTGCCAGCGCGGCTTGCTGAACATTCGGTGCATCTGTAATTTGCTTCAGATAAGCACGCAGATTACTCAGGGAACTGATGACCTGATCCCAGGGGGCCTGAGAATTCTCAGTTTCGCTGGTTTGCAGGTTATTAATGACCGCGAATGTTTTTTCGACCCGGTTCATGAGCTCATAATCCGGCTCAATCACTTTCTCTGCCGTCGCTTTTAAGGCATCAGCGGCTTGATTCAGACGTTGGTCTTTCGGTGCTAACTGAGCCAGAGCAGACGCTTCCGGCGAATACTTGGTATTGGTATACAGCAGGTTCAGAATCGTACTTAAAGGCGAAGCCGGGCCAGACATAATGTCGATGGCGTTGGTCATATCCACGATATTGCTGAAGCGCTTGAAGCGCAGATCACTGATCGCTGTCCGCCAGACGTTGATGTAATCATCGGTATACTTGCGGCGCACTTTAGCCTGGAAGGCTTTCAGTTCTTCTTCAGACGGCTGGGTGTTGTTCGACAGTCCCAGCACCCAGTTGTCGGCAATCAAATCCTGAGACAGAGATTCAGACAACGGCCGGTAGAAGGTTGTAAAACCTGTCGCGGTGTAAATTTTATTGATGTTTAACTCATCCTGATTGCCGTTGTTTGTTGAGAATACTTCCCCGAAATTAAAGCCAATCGCACGCGGAATGCTCAGAACACCCAAATCTGCATCACGGCCACTGTTCAGAATCTGGCTGTAGGCAATATCAACTTTAGACTGAGACAGCAGCTCACGGCGTGTTGTCCGGACCAGATCCCAGTTGATCTGAATGGCCGGAAAATTGGTTTTGAAATAAACAGCCAGATAGTCTTTCACATTGGCATAGCTGCCTTGTGTCCCAAAGTCGTCCGCGATGATCCGGGAAATAGACTTCAGCATGAAGCTGTAGTCCCGCTTATTTTTTTCACTCAGCATCAGGTAGGTTTTGAGCAGGTGCAGTTTTTCCTGATGAGACAGATTGTTTTGGGCCAGTTTCTGACGGATATGGGTTTCAATCAGTGGCATCAATTTTTCGTGAACGCTGTCCAGCAAATGGCGATAAGCGATTTGCGTCGTTTTATCCAGTTTGTCCACGTTGATATCAATCATTTTCTCATCCAGCAGGCGGCTGGCATCCACCCAGGCCAGATAGAGTGGCTGAATGCCGTTGGAGGTCGTCGCAATCTGCTGGCTCAGTTGTGCCCGGCTGTCTTCCTGCGTTTGATCGGCGGCCACATCCAGCAATTGATTGATAATAGAGATATTATTTTGCGTGGTCGTCAGGAAATAGTAACCACTCACACCCAGTAAACTCACGCAAGCGGCCATGGTGATCCGGCTTTTACGGATCAGTTGTTTGAGGTGGCGCTTATTCTCACCGGCAAAGTTTGCTTCTGGCAGGACCTGCTCATCGATAATAAACCGGGTAAACAGCGGCGATTCTGTCAGTTGATCATGTTCCGACGCGATCATCGGGACATTGAAATAATTACTGCAGCCTTTGGCCAGTAGGTTGTATTTCCGTCCACCCTGATGGCTGGACGTAAAATACAGTCCCCGGATATCGACCATATGGAAGCCGTCTTTTTCCAGGCGGACTTTATTGAGTGTGTTTTTCAGCAGGTCATGACACAGCTCGAACTGTTTCGGGAACGTGACCAGCGCACTGTTATTGACCAGAGAGCGTTCCATGGCCGCGCAATCCAGTGTGCTTTGTTCCATCTTACTCAGAATGGCGTAGAAGCCGTTGTCAAAAATGTCATTGAGTGTGCCTTTCGCATCTTTGAGCGAAATCGACAGGTGTTCCAGCTGTGCTTTCAGCGGACTCAGGGAAACAAACTCTTTGAACCCCTGCAGTTTGTCGATCTTCGACAGGAAGACATACACGGGCAGGGCACTGTAAGTGATATTTGTGATGTCACTTAACCGGGTATTGATGATATCCAGAATGTAATCGCGCTGGGATTCTTCCTGTGTGATCAGAAACTCCAGATCAACCACATAAAGGCAACCGGCAAAGGGTTTGCGTGGTTTGGTTGCGATGATTTTATCCAGAAATGCTTTCCACAGTGTCTGATCCGTATTGGACGTATCCTGATAAATCAACCGTGGCGCAGGCTTGATGTAAATGGCGTGATCAGACTCGTACCAGACGAAATAATCTGTCTGCAGGGTATTTTTATGATCAATGGGTTTGATCGCATGTGAGCTGGTCAGCAGGGACGTTTTGCCTGACTTTTTATTGCCCAGCAACAGGTAAATCGGCTTGTGGCTGTTTCCCTTCAGCAGCGATGCCAGCAGACCTTTCAGTGTTTCTTCTTCGGTTTCGATGTCTGTACTGGTTCTGGATTTCCGCTTTTTCACTTCATAGCCGATGTAGAGCAGGACTGCAGCGATAAACACCAGTGCGATAGGTCCCCAGGTCAGGTAATGACCCGGAGATAAGTCCAGAACGAAGTATGCGAATACGCCATAGAGTACAGAAAGCAGTACGGCGGAGAGCAGAATCACTACTCCCGGAGTTTTCAGTTTACGCATCAAGATATAACCCGCCTGTCGTTGTTATTGGTTTTGTTCTTTGTATTGATTTGCGATTTCCATAAGCCGGTACTGGTAAGCACTTAAGGTTTTCTGTGCTTTTAAAATGTCGTCCTGGCTAATGTGACCTTTCTCCAAATAATCTAAGCGACCAAGGAATGGGAAAAGAGTATTACTGAATTTATATGCGGCATTGGTATTGTCGCTGTCATCGACCAGTGCGGCGTTGGCAATGATGGTCCTTGCTCTCTTAAATTGTTGATTAATCGACTGATAATCACCGGACAGCGTCGCTTTCCCTGCGTGATATTGCGAAACAGAGGCTTTCGCGGCGATTGAATCCGGATACAGTAAATTCACGTTCTCTGCGAGCTGCTCCAGAATCTGGTGGTGATAGACCCGTTCCGGAAAAGCCGTCCAGTCCTGCATTAACGCATTGGTCCGGGCCAGAACATCTTCTTTCAGCCGGTTTTTGAAATAGGGTTCCGCGAGAATCAGCTGCCCGGTGATTTTTTCCAGTTGTGCAGCCGATGCGGCAGGAATATCCCGCTGATAAAGATACTGGCGAACTGCGGCAATTGAGAACACCAGGCAACCCAAGATGAACACCGTCGCTAACCAGTAGCACCATACCGGAAGCTTCTGTTTGTTTTTATGGGGTTTTTCGGATGTCTCCGTTGGATTCGTATGAGATTGTGTCTCAGGTCGGTGCGTGGGAGCGGCCATGACCGTCGACTGACTTTTTTTTCTGGATTTTTCCTTTTCGGCCAGTTCGTCCAGATAGTCTTTCCATTCCGTAAACTGTCGACGGACCGGGCCCAGCGAGGGCGCCTGACTGCCCAATTGCTGCTGTAATTCTTTTTCTAAATTCAGGGCAAAACGATGCCCGGATTCAACCAGCGCCTGATCTTTCAGGGTCACCCGGATTTTTTTCAAAGCGATGGGCAGTTGTTCTGCAATCCAGTCGAACGACTGAATTCTGGCATTGGGTTTATGAACACTCGGGTAGGCGGTATGCCAGTAAACGATACAGAGGTCATTGAGCACACTCAGCCCGTTCACTGCGCCTTTTAAGCCTTCAATACGGCAGGCTGCCACACAGTAATAACTGGCACAGCGAAAATCTTTACTGTGGGAGGTCAGCAAAATTTCGGCGGCAGAAAAAATCTCTCGCCACGGCGCAGGGGACACGACACTGCTGAGTCGGTTCACGTTGCGCTTGAGATCAGAAAACAGATCCAGTGAGCGTGGATCTTGACCAACTGGCGACTGCGCCGATATTGGTCGAAGTGCAATATCAGTGAATTTCATTGTGATTTAGCCAACTTAAAAATAATAAGCAATAAAATCTGTGGTAGCTGAAAAACGCTGAGCAGCCACGGCCAGATCGGGTTCTTTTTTTAGTTTCCGATGAGAATTTTTCTCTCTTTTTTCATCTCTGAGGATTTGATTGATATTCCTTTAAATCATCTTGCCCTTTCGATTCGTCATTCGGGGCTGTTTATTGTCAATAAACGAACTTCGTTTTGTATTTAGCACCCTTTAATTGAGAACATTCTAAACATATCAAGTATACGAAACTAAGTGTATGACATATTTGCTGGGTTAAGATCACAGAATCATTCCCCCTGCACTCTAGGTCTCTGTTTTTATTCGTTGTTATTGAAATATTGCCGATTTCTGATGCTGTTGTAAATAATATATTGATTGTTTTGTTCTTATATAACCTATTGAATGCATTGATTTTTAAATTGTTTGTGATTTGTGTTCCATATGTGGAATACAGAATTTAATGTGCACTAAAAAAATTAAGTGGAACAGACTTCACAATTCAATTTCAGATAATTCTGACAGATTTGTTTTGAATGACGTGGTTAGGGAAGCGGAGTGAGGTGTTAAATTCACAGGTTTGTCAGTGAAAGTGAAACTATCAGCAGGCAAAATAACTAAATTTATAGAGGGGCCAATGAAGGCTTGAATTCATTAATTCATGCGTTTATCTTTCAGAGGTTTTTAATTTAGTGAACGCGAACATTATGCCTCGTCTTCTGAAAGTATTTTTTGTTTCTTATTGTTTGATTCATGCGACGACTGCCTTTGCCAAGGGGGAGCGCTTTGGTGTGACTGGTGCTTACTACGACTTTACTTCCACTGCAGAAGAAGGTGAGGCCGGTGAAAACCAAAGTCTGCGTTGGGGGTTGGTCCATACCCGTCCCATTGATGATAACAGTGCCCGGTGGCGCTGGTGGTTCGGTTTGAATTATCTGCAGGACAGCATTCCGGCACCTCAGAATGGCATCTACCAGGAAATCACCAACTATGAGTTCAGGGTGTTGCCCCAGTATGCGTTTCCGATTGCGAGCTGGCTGACGCCCTATATCGGTGCGGGCGTATCTCTGGCTTACAGTGAGTACGACGAGCGCTGGATTGTCGATTCAGACCAGTTTAAATATGGCACCCAGCTACCGGATAAAAATGCCTTTGAGGCAAGTTTGTTGCTGAATGCCGGAACTGTCCTGAAAATCGGCAGCAACCCGGATGCTCATTTACAGTTAGTGCCGCAGGCGACTTTCATCATTCCTGTGAATGACGGCCTGGGCGGCATTGAGTTTTCTCTATCCTTATTATTCTAAATCGCTTATGACGCACAAAACGCTCATTCTCACAGTGAACAGTGCCCCGGAAGAATACGTCGGGGTGAAGAAAATGGAATTTGACAGTCAGGGCGGAAGTATCGGCCGTAGTGCTCAGTGTTATTTTCACCTGGAAGATCACAATAAATACCTGTCTGGGACACATGCGCTCATCACCAGTTATAACGGTGAGTTTTATCTGAATGACATCAGCACCAATGGCACCTTTATTAATGGGAAGCGGGCTTTGAAAAATCAGCCTTCTGCCTTACAGGAAGGGGACGCGGTGTCCGTGGGTCGTTATGAGTTTACGGTGCATTTTGAAAATCAGGTCCAGCATATCAATCTTGCTGATGACATCATGCCGGAAATGAAAAGTATTGACCCGGTCGAAACCCTGGATGTCATTTTGCCGCCGAAACCAGAGGAAATGACAGAAGGCACCGTGGAAGAGCTGTTCTTACCGAAAGATACCAAAGCGGATTCCACGGAACCTTTGTATCATCTGCAGGACGAAGACGACGTGTCTGAATCGTTGCTGAAAGATGAACACCCTCAGCCTGAAGTGGACTTAACGCAACACCACCAACAGCGCCAGATGCTGGATGACAGTGATAGCATTCACTCAGAAATGGATATCCCCAGCCTGATCCCGGAAAACTGGAATTTTGGCTCGGATCAACCGAAGCCGCAAGCTAAACCAGCCGCAAAGCCTCCGGTCCAGCAGTCAGCCCCCGCTCCGGAATATGTGCCGGAACCTGTGCTGCCCAAACAGCAAGCCGTTGCTGAACCCGTGACGGAACCGCGATCGGTTGGTCTGCCTGTTACAACCGGGGCGCTGACTGCTGTGAACCAATCTGCTGAATCTGCTTTTCTCGATGGATTGGGCTTATCAGCGCAGCACCGGCATCTGTGTGATGACAACTGGTACAAACAAATGGGGCTTTGTCTGAGAGCTTGCCTGAATGTGATGAATTCGGAGCTCAATCAATCACTGGCTTTCGCAGGGGAACACGGAAAGGCGCAAACACACTTGCTCGACAGCATGATGTCGCTGTATCAAGACTCGGTGCTTGATCCTTCAGAACTGGTTGAGCATATCCAGGAAGAGCTGGAGATTCATCGGGCGCGCCTGAATCAAGCGAAAGCAGCCCTGTTTCAGCAGCATCTGGAAACGCTCTCCCCAACGGTCTTTGATGCAGAAAACCGGGGGACCTGGCTGAAAAATCAGCGAACCTGGCATGCCTATCAGGCGTACTTCGCGAAACAGCAATCTACATGGCAATCTGAACCGGAAGACGCTCTGAACGACAGTCTTGCGGCAAAGTACAGAGAACTCACACAGGAGCAAAATGCGTAATTACTTACTGGGATGTTTTGCGGCATTTGCACTCTCCGGCTGTGCCGTCTGGGAACAGTTTAAAGACACAGCGGGTTTGATCCCTGAAACTGCAGAGATTGAAGTGCAGATTTCGACGGATAAGAGTCTGAATGTACGCCCGAATGGGCTGTCGTCCCCAGCCATTCTGAGAGTCTATGAGCTTTCTTCGCCCGTCCTCTTCCGGAGTCTGGATTTTTTCTCATTGTTTGAAAATGACAAAGCCGCACTGGGAGATGAATACATCAAACGGTACGAGTATCAGCTGGAGCCTGGGCAGGATTTAACCGAGTTTCTGAAACTCCAGCCGGAAACCCGTGCTGTCGGATTTGCCGTGGCTTTCCGGGAGATCAATGGCACCAGTTGGCGAACCATTCATACGGTCGAGGAACGGAAAAGTTATTTTCTGGACGTGAAGTTGAAGAATAACGTGTTAGCGGTGGAACACACCCAAGGTGTAGAGCAGATTTATTTCTAAGGAAGTTAGTATGTCATTGTATAACCCTGTTGTCTGGCAAGACGGGATGTTTATGAAACCGCAGCATTTCCAGCAACTGGATCGGTTTCATTCTCAGCAGATGAGCTTATTCACCGCGTTCAGTGCACCGTTGAACTGGGGGATCAGCCGACTGGAAATCAACCATGAATTGTTGAAAATGGGCAAGATTGGCGTCACGGTCGCAGAAGGGATCCTGCAGGATCGCACCCCTTTTGCGCTCCCGGCAGAAGCCCCGGCGCCAGCACTGCTCGAAGTAGATTCTTCAACCGTCGATAAAGTGGTTTATCTGTGTTGTCCGCTGCCGTCTGAGCAGGGGGAGCTGTACACGAAGTCGGGTGATGGTGCCCGTTATCACTTACAGGAACAGCAAGTTGTCGATTGCCTCTACGACAGCGAAGATACCACAACCATTCATGTGGGCAGTCTGAACTTCCGGCTGATGCTGGAAAGTGATGATCGCTCTGCGTATACGTCTATTCCTGTGCTGAAAATTTCTGAAGTGAAGAGCGACGGCACGGTGCTGCTGGATGATAAATTCATTCCGACTTGTCTGGATATCCGCGCTTCTGCTGTACTGACTAAATTTGTGACTGAATTTGCCTCTTTGCTCAAGCATCGCGCTGAATCGATCGTGTCACGCCTCGGGGTGGTGGATCAGCAGGGCGTCTCTTCAGTGGCCGATTTCATGTTACTGCAGGTTGTGAACCGACTGGAACCGGTTTTCTGGCATATCGCAGGCCTGGAAGGGGTCCATCCTGAAACCCTGTATCGCGTGCTCTTGCAGGCAGAAGGCGAGCTGGCAACCTTGTGCGCGCCTTCCAGACGCCCGGAATCGTATTTACCTTACAATCAGGGCGAACTGACGGATTGTATGTGGTCGCTGATCAGCCGGAACCGGATGAACCTGACCGTGATGTCGGAGCAGCGTGCAATCCCACTGGTGCTGAAAGAGCAGGGATACGGTGTCCGTGTCGCGAATATTGCTGATCGGGAAATTATCCACACCACCACCTTTATTCTGGCTGTGAAAGCGGATGTCACGCTGGATGTGCTGCACACCCGGTTTGTGTCTCAGGCGAAAGTGGGCAGCCTGGAGAATATTCGTGATCTGGTGAACTACCAGTTACCAGGGATTGCCATTAAACCCATGCCGGTTGTGCCAAGACAGTTACCCTATCATGCCGGGTTTACTTACTTCGAGCTGGATAAAGCCTCTGAAGAATGGCAGGCGCTGGCTGCTTCGTCTGGCATTGCGATGCATGTTTCCGGTGACTTCCCGAATCTGGAACTGCAATTGTGGGCGGTCAGATTATGAGTTCAATTGAAGATGATGTAACCGTCGTCCTCTTCCAGTCAGAGCCGGGCAAACCCATGGAGGTGATGCCGGCGCCAGAAGTACCGCGCAACATTGCGGTGAAACAGCTGGAAATTCAGAAAATGGGGATCAACACGCTGGTGGACGAGTTCACCTGGGTGCTGGCTTGTCTGACGTGTATTCCCTCGATTCCCTGGCTGGATGATCCAACGCCTTTGCGCGAGCAGATCAGCCGTGAGATCCAGGAATCAGAGAAGCGGTTATTACTGGCAAATACGGATCGTGCATCATTACTCGTGATGCGCTACTGCGTGTGTGCTGCGGTAGATGAAGCCGTGTACAGTCAGGAGTGGGGGGAGAAGAGTAACTGGAGTACAAACAGTCTGCTGGCTGAGTTTCATAATGAAACCTCAGGTGGTGATAAGTTTTACACCATTCTTGAGCGTTTACGACAGGATCCCAAGCGCTATCGTCATCTGATTGAATTTCTGTACTTCTTATTGCAGGTTGGCTTTAAAGGCAAATATGGTCGCGTTGATCGCGGCAATGAAAAAATCGCTGATATTGCAGATACGATTTATCAATTGATCAGAGAAGACCGGCTGGCCGATCAGGAAAAGTTGCAGTTGGTCAACTTAAAAGCAGCATCGCTCAGTCGCCCGTTGAGACGGGTGATTCCGCCAAAACTGATTATGGGGGTCAGTGTTGGTTTAATCGCTGCAATGTACGCGGCAACCTATCTGGTCATAGACTTGAAATTTACTCAGTTGGTTCAGTAAGCTTGCAGAGAATTGAATTTGACATTGAAAAGCGCGATTCATCGCGCTTTTTTGTGCCAGATCAATCAATATTTGAATACAAGTTTTATGGGAAATAATGATTTTTGAAAATTCCTGTGATGATGAGTTGAAATAATTGATGGTCACGTCATTAAGAGGGGTTGGGTTGGTGTTGATGCAAAGGGAGTGATTCGGGTCTCTATCTATAGTTATAATTATAAATGATTTTGTCATTTGTTGGGGGCGGGCGTAATCAGCATTTTATTGTGTTAATTTTTTTGTTTCTCTGTTTTTCATTTTAATGTCAATTTAATATTAAGTTAATCATTTGCGACTGACTTCAATTTATAGCTTTAATCTATCTTTATCTGTATTGACGTGGAATTAAATGGAAGGCATCTTCTCGGGGCGCAGGTGAGGCCCATCTAGCTCTGAAAATAAAAATTAAACCACTAAAATAACAGCGGATTTTTCTTCCTGTCTCTAAAGGTATAATTGAATGGCAGAATGATTATGACTGCAATTTATATGCGTTTAGAGTTTGTTAAATATAAGTTGTTTATTGGTTCATCCGTTCATTCAAATGTCACGGTAATGCTCATTTAATATAGTCTGCCTCCCATACCAATTGAGTTTAAATCAATTGATAAAATCCTGTGCAAAGTGAATGATTCAATTATTAAAAGGATATTATTTTGTTTCCTCAGACCTTTTCTTTGCATCCAACTCAAGAAAACATCTTTTACGATCAGGCGCTGACGCCATTAAGTACTCGGTATAATGTCGGGGCTTATACGTTAGCAAAGCATATTGATCCCCTGATTCTGCAGCATGTCTGGTCACTGCTGGTGGCGAACCTGGATGCACTGCGTCTGACCTTCAATGTTTCTTCTGATGGTGAGGTGCGGCAAATCCTGTCGCCTGAGATTGGTGACGATACCGTTCATATCGTTGATTTTAGCGCCAGTTCGACACCTAAAGCAGATGCGGAGCTTTGGTTGAGTGAGGATATGGCGCAGCCATTCGACTATCTCGGAGACAACCTCCATCAGTTGACGTTGATCAGGTTGGATAACCATACCAGTTACCTTTTTATTAAGCTGCACCATCTAATTTGCGATGGTACGGGGATGTACCAGCTTCAGCAGTATTTACACCAGCTTTATCAGGATATTGTGGACCAGCAGAACCACGAGTGGCTGAGCGATATTCCTCAATATCAGCCTGTTGCTGAACGGGCCAGACAATATCTGGACTCGCCTCGATATGAAAAAGATCAGGCGCATTGGGCGGCGTTTTTTCAGAAGCATGAGATGACTTGCCTTTCCGCCCGGTATCTTAAGAAAGGGAGTCATTACTCAACCCAGGCTTTGCCGGAGGCGTTCAAGCATGCCATGCAGGATTACTGCGAACGACACGGTGTGACGGTGCAGGCGATGTTGTTTGGCGCAGTGAGTGTGGTGTTGTCACAGATGAACGGCCAAACCGAGCTCTGTTTCAGTACGGTGACTCATGGCAGGCAAGGACGTCAGGGCATGCAGGTTGTCGGGATGCACTCAAATGAATATCCGGTCGCGATAACGGTGACTCCTGAGGCGGCCAGTCTGGATTACATTCGAGACTGTATGCGAACACTGAACAGTGCTTTGCGACATTGCCGGTATCCGGCAGCCCATCTGAGCCGGCTCGCGCGTGATTACGGGGGGGCATTGCCAAACGTGACGGTCAATTATGAAGCCTTTGGTAAAGAAAGCTCCGGGCATCAAAGAACGCGAGTATATGAGCAAGGCATCAGTCAGGCACTTTTACTGAGGCTGAAAGATTATGATCGTGACAGCCCGTTCGTCCTGTCAGCCCATGTTCTGGACGCATTTTTTACACCGGAAGAGAGTCAGACACTGATTGCGCGAGTTGTGAAAGTGCTCACGACCTTTGTTGAGAACCATGCTAAGCCAGTCGGTGAAATTGACCTGGTTTCAGGTGATGAAAAACACACTTTACTGACCATTTTTAATCAGACCGAAGTACCATACCCGAAGGACCAGAGTCTGGCGGCGCTGTTCGAGGCTCAGGTGGCAAGGACGCCGGACAACATTGCACTGGTGTTTGAAGGGCAGTCCCTGACCTACGGTGAACTGAACAGTAAAGCGAACCAGCTGGCGCGGCAGATCAGGCTGGTGTACCGAGAAACGCATCAGGCAGCGTTGCCCGCCGATACTTTGGTGGCACTGTATTTCGATCGCAGCCCGGAGATGGTGATCAGTATTTTGGCGGTGTTGAAGGCTGGGGCGGCTTATGTGCCCATCTCGCCGGAATACCCGACAGAGCGCAGTACGTTTATCTTAGGAGATACCCGGGCGCCGTTGGTGATCACTCATGCATCGCAGCGGGAGAAAGTTGAGGCGCTCGTGTCGACAGGACAGGATGCGCGGATGATTCTGGCCGACAGTGTTGCGTTGCAGGGAATGCCGGACGGAAATCTGGACAACGGTCCGTTGCCGGAAGATCTGGCCTATGTGATTTACACTTCAGGGACCACAGGTCAGCCGAAAGGCGTGATGGTGGCGCATCAGAGTGCGGAAAACACGCTGCGATCGATGAAGGCTGTTTATGATTTCGACCTTTCAGGAAGCCGGGTTTCCTGCTTCAGCCAGTACACCTTTGATGTGTCTGTTTCTGAAATGTTGAATAGTTTGCTTTTCGGTGGTGAGTTACATTTGCTGGGAGAATCGTGTCGGAGAGATCCGCATGTACTGAGTGCGTATATTGATTCGCAGGCGCTCAATATCCTGTATGTGCCGCCGGTGGTTTTGGCTGCGTTACCTCAGAAGCAACATGATTCTTTAAAGACAATCCTGTTTGCCGGTGAGTCTTGTGACCCAGAGGCTTGTCTGTACTGGCACCAACATTATGCGCTGTATAACTTTTACGGCCCGACTGAGGCGAGTATCTATGCGGCAGGGAAGTTAACGGAACGCCGTAACCTGAATGAGATTGGTCAGCCCATCAGCAACACCCAGCTGTATGTGCTGGATGATCATCAGCAGCTGCTGCCGCAGGGCGCGGTGGGTGAGCTGTACATCGGCGGGGC
>NZ_JAUORR010000034.1:0-41362 GCF_030547945.1 Photobacterium sp. 1_MG-2023
AAGTCATCTGCCTAGGGAAAAATTCAGGACGAATTTTTAGGTTGTCGGCGTCGGGAACGCCTACAACCGCCCCGGACAACACCAAAGAGCCAAAAGGCATTTCTGGATACGCTTTGGGCCAACAAAGCCTATCTGGCGCGAAATACCAGATAGACTCGAGTACAACACTGAGCTCATTTAGGATCCGAGCATCAACGTCACTGGATTCCCGCCTGCGCGGGAATGACATAAGCATATGATTTTAGTGAAAATATAACCCCAACCCACGCTACCGCCGGAACGCACATCATTGCATACCCCGAAACCTTCGCGTCTCAAGCTTAGAACAGGGTTTCAGGGTGACTGCATTCAATCTGTCACAATGTGATTTGTGACAGCAAATCCATACCACAGCTTTGTTTTTCCTCACCTTTCACGCAGACAATCTGCTTGAGGGTATGCACCACTTCAACCAGATCTTTCTGGGCGGCCATCACGCTCTCGATATCTTTGTAAGCCATGGGTATTTCGTCGATCATGCTGGCATCTTTGCGGCATTCCACACCTTGACGGCGCGTTCACAGATGGAATCACACTACCAATCGTAGCCCCTTTACCCAAGTGGACATCTGGCATCACCGCAATATGGTGATGCACGATATCCATCGCAGCGATGTTCTTGAGCTGCGCCTGTGCTTTGGCGTCAAAAGGCACGCCCCGGGTCCTGGCGTGGATTGACACATGGCCTGTACTTGCCAGGGTTTCGTACTGTTTTTCATGTCTCTTTTCGTGACTCATTGTTTTATTCCTTCTGTTCTGATCGAGCAACAAACAGGGGCGTGATCGATTCTGACAGCATGTGCTGCACAATTTCTCACATGCTCTCCCTTTCGAAATTATCGTACTGAACCCATCCGACTGTCTGGGCTTTCAAGGACTGAAAAACAAAAAAAGGCAGCGTTTCCGCTGCCTCGATAAATATAATCCGGTTGAATGTTACGCGGCCACCAGCTTGCGGCGACGGGCTCTGAGTTTGAGCTGGGCAATCGCGACACCGCACAGGACCATGCCCCCGCCAATCAGATGCACTGGCTCGAGTTGTTCGTTCAGTAAGACACTGGCGATGATGGCTGTAATCACGGGCATCAGGTTCATGAACATGGCCGTTTTATCGGCACCCAGCATCTTGATGGCTTTCAACCAGCACCAGGGGGCAATCACCGAGGCCGGGATCGCAGCAAACAGAATCAGCGGCAGCGATTCACCGGTAATGCCAACCCGCTGGCTGGTAAATACCATCGGTAGCAGAAACAGCACGGCAAACACGCCTTGAACATACACCGAATGCCAGTTACTCAGCGGCATGTCCCACCGTTTGATCAGCACACAATACAGCGCATACACAAAGGCAGCCAGCAGAAGCAAAGCATCCCCTTGATTCATCCCCTGAGACAGCAACTGCGACGGATCGCCGTGACTGAGCATCAGCACCAGTCCGCCCAAAGACAGCACAGCGCCGATAAAAGCCAGTGGCGAGAGTCTTTGTTTCAGAATCGGGACGCTCAGGAACATGCTCATCAGCGGAACCAGCGACATAATCAGTGCCATGTTCGTGGCTGTGGTCGTAGGTGCGGCAAAGTAGCCCAGCGATTGGTTCAGGACCATGCCAAGCAGAGCCAGAAACGCCAGTTTTGACAAATAGGGTTTGATGCTGGCCCAGTTTTGAATCACAGATTTCAGTACAAATGGGGTGAGTGCCAGCATGGCAAAAAACCAGCGGTAAAATGCGATCGCTCCCGGATCAATCACGCTGAATGAAAGTTTGTTAACAATGGCATTCCCTGCCCAAATTGATACCGTCAATAAGGGTAATAAGTAGATCATGCGCTGCCTTAGATTGAGATCGTAGAAAAATACGCGGAACGTATGATGCTATTGTGTCAGGTCAGGTCGGAAATACATATCTCCGATCGGACACACGACCCTTACAGTCGGACATATCAATAAATTTCGATCACAGAGGATCTCGCGCCTGTTGGATCCAGCGGTGGCTTTCGTACAAGGCGGAGTGATACATTGCTTACTCTCTGTTTCAAAGGACTGACAGGCTATGGCATCTGACCGGATCAACCCCGTGCCACTTTCTATTTATTTTCTGCTGACGCCGGATGTACATCTGCTGGATCTGGCGGGGCCCTGTCAGGCTTTTCATGAAGCGCTCAGCCAGGGCATGCCGCTGGAACTGCACTATATCGGCGATCAGACGACCTGTCACAGCCATCAGGGACTGACTTTCTGTGGCATTGAACCTTTGCCGGAAAGCTTGCCTGAACCGTCGATCGTGATGGTCTGCGCTTCCAAATATCACCACGGTATTTATCGTAATCAGGCCAGTGAACACTGTATCGACTGGCTCAGAACCGTGCCGCAGTCACAAACGACAATCGTCGGTATCTGCACCGGTGCTTTTCTGCTCGGACTGGCAGGCTGGCTGAATGACAGACACTGCACCACTCATCATCAGCTGACGCAGCAATTATCTGAACAGTTTCCGGCGACCACAGTGCTGCCGGAACGGATTGTGGTGCAGGACGGGCAAGTTTATACCACGGCAGGCGTGACCGCCGGAATTGATCTGGCGCTTCAGCTGATAGAAGCGCGCAACGGCAGTGCCTTTGCCATGAACATCGCCAGAGAACTGGTGGTCTACCGCCGCAGAATGGCCAATGATCCGCAAATCTCGAAACAGCTTTCCTATCGCAGCCATATTTCACCGCTGGTCCATGCGATTCAGGATGATTTGCAGCGCCGGATCAGCGAAAAAATCACATTAAACGACGTTGCTGCCCGCTTCCGGGTTTCTTCCCGCCACATGCAGCGCGAGTTCAAACAAGCGACGGGCATCACCATCCGGGCCTATCTGGTCGAACTACGGCTGGAAGAAGCGAAAAGCTATCTCGATAACGGGGAGACAATTGAATCTGCTGCGCTGAAATCCGGCTTTCCTCAGGCCAGCGCATTGCGCGCCGCCTGGAAGAAAAAATATCAGTCGCTGCCCGGAAAATTTGCGACCAAGCACAACACTGCGGGCTGAGCCAAAATCGGGCTCACGCCTGCCCTTGCTGTGCCAGGCCGGAGCGAGTTTTGAACGGCTCTGAAAAGAAGAACAGCAGCCCGGTGACGGCAGACACAAAACACAGCCCGGAAACCGCCAGTGTGACCCCGGCATAACTTTGTGTGGCATCGAAAGATAACCCTCCCAGCCAGACCGTGCCGAACACAAAGATCTGATGCACGGTAAACAGGCAGCCGAAGATTTTCCCTTTCACCTGTTCGCCATAAGCCTGCAGACACATCATGGACGTTACGATCACCGTGCCCATATAAGTCAGACCAAAAAGAACCGCGAAAATCATGCACATCAGCAGGTTGTCTGCCGCCAGCACAATCAGCAGCGATGCCCCGCGAACCAGATACAGTCCTGCCAGAATCAGTGCCGGCGCTGAAAAACGCAGCAGATATCCCACCCAGAATGCACCCACCAGTTCCGCAGCGCCGAGCACACTGAGCGACGTGGCCACGAGGGTGGCTTCACCTTCCCCGCCACTGAAACGTTCCTGAAGCAGCGGGACCAGATGCACATCAATGTACGCCATGGATGCCCCGCATCCCCCGAAAGACAATGCCAGCAGCAGGAACAGCGGTTTTCTTAGATGCTGATGCCATGTCAGCGCATCCGGCTGATTTTCAGCCTCTGGCGCGAGCACAAACGCACGAAGGGGAAACAAACGGCACAGCCAGAGACTGGCTGGCAGAATCAGCAGCGTAAAAACACCAAAGATGATCAGGCTGATGTCCTGCCAGACCAGAAACGTATTGAGCCAGACCCAGAGCGGTGACAACACCATAAAGCCAATCGCGGTGCCGTTGGTGATCGCCGCATAAGCCATGCCTTTGTTGCGATGGTCAAAAATGCGGTCCACCAGTAATGCCAGCGGGACAAAGGTCATGGCGGTTAATGCGTAAGCTGCCAGTACCCCGAAAAGCACCAGAAACAGCCAGAAATGGAAGGTGAGTGTCATGAGCAAATACACAAACATTGCCACAATGACACCCGATAAAATGGTCTGCGCCGGGCCAATCCGGTCGCAGATCCAGCCGACCACCGGAGATAAAATGCCAATCGACAAGCCAAACAGGGCGCTGGTGAGCGAAAACACACCCCGACCAAGTCCACACATGCTGGCCAGATCCAGAAAATAAACCTGATAGCTGCCCTTGATCGATGATGCCCAGAAGGTCACCAGCACCCCCACCGAAATAGCGATAACTTGCGTGTTGCGGGAAATATCCATTCGTCCTCGTCCGCATCTGAAAAGAATCCATTTGATGCTTTCCATGCTATGAACTGCCTGAGTTATTGACTAGGCCAAAAAGAGACATTTTTTCACGCAAATAATGACATCTTACCGGGAGCAGATGGATGCTTTCAGCGCGGTCAGCGACTCAGCACCCAGCCCCGGTGCTTCACCATCTGACCGATCAGCACCATAACCAACGCGCCAATCAGCACCGGAGTGACCAGAAAAGACCAGCTTTGTCCGGTCAGCATAATCAACAGCGGATTGGCACCTGCAGGCGGATGGGTGGTTTTCGTCAGCAACATCGCAGAAACGGCCAAGCCAGATGCAATCGCCATCGTCAGTGGGGTGACGCCAATAAAAGCGACAAAAAAGACACCGATAAAGGCTGTCAGCAGGTGACCGGCGATCACATTCTTTGGCTGTGCAAGCGGGCTGTCCGGCACCCCAAACACCAGCACGGCTGTCGCTCCGAACGGTGCCATCAGCCAGAGTCCGGCGGTTGTCATGCTGTCTGCCAGTGATAACAGCCCAATCGCCAAAGCCGCGCCAATGCCAGAAATCAGTGCCATACCGTATTGATTCATTTGATACTCCTTTGTGTTTTTAGGTAGACCGATTTGTCTCCTTTATTAGAGTAGACAGATCGGTCTCCTTGTGTCAACATCCTGATGAACTCAGTGAATCAGAGAGGTTTCAGATGAAAACCGATAAACGACAGCAACTGATCAGCACCGCGCTGACGCTGTTCTACCGTCATGGCATTCATGCCGTGGGGATTAACGAAGTGCTGAAAGTCTCTGGCGTGGCCAAAAAAACACTGTACAGCCACTTTGCCAGCAAAGATGAGCTGATCCTCGCCACGCTGGCCGCACGCGATGAGATTTTCATGGCCTGGTTGGCGCGGCGTCTGGCACCGGCACACACCAATACTGACGTGATCACCTGCCTCTTCAGTGCCCTGAGTGACTGGTTCCATGGCCGGGTGCCTGAACTGAGCCCCTTCCGAGGCTGTTTTTTTATCAATGCATCGGCTGAATTCAGTGAAGAAAACACCGTCATTGCCGACTATTGCAGCGAGCACAAACGCAAAGTCCGGTTGCTGATCCAGCAACACCTTCACACACCAGACGAGGCCTTAGTGGATACCATTTGCCTGTTGAAAGAAGGTGCCATTGTGTCGGCATTTGTCGGGAAAGATCTGGATGCGGCAGAGAAGTGTACTGGGGTGTTGCTGAATTCGATCTCTTCTGGAAATCAGCTCATGTAACATTGCTTCCTCCTCAAAGGAAGAAAAAATCAACGCTCGATCTGTCCCTCCCTCTTTTCAAGGGGAGGGAATGATCAGCACTCGCAACAAACACGATCTGTTCCCACCCTTACCAAGGCAAGGAAAAACTCAGTACTCACCGCAAGCTCGATCCGTCCCTCCCCCTTTTCAAGGGGGAGGTTAGGAGGGGGTTATCAATCCAATCACCAGCACCAAATCCAATTCTGTGCGCGCTGTTCGAACCCCACCCTAGCCCTCCCCTTGCCAAGGGGAGGGAATGATCAGCGCTTCATCGGTGAATCAACCGATATATCATCTCAACAACTTCGTCTAAATTGCGCATGACTTCCTGATTTGTAAAACGTAATACCCGAATACCTAATTCAGCCATCAAGGCATCACGCTTTTCATCGTACTGCAGACCCACTTCCGAATAATGGCTATCGCCATCAATTTCAATCACCAACTTTTTATCCGGGCAATAAAAATCCACAATATATCGGCCAATACCATGCTGACGACGAAACTTCACGCCAAGCTGATGACAACGCAGCTTTCTCCAGAGGCGCCGCTCAGGTTCAGTCAAATAAGTACGTAATTGGGAACGAAAGCTTTTATTTTCAGTGGCATTCAATACTGACAACTCACAGATTCCATTCAACTCAAACTCAATCCGCCATCCACGACCAGTGTATGCCCCACGATATAGCTGGCTTTGTCGGACAAAAGAAACAGGATGGCTTCAACCACCTCAGCAGATTCAGCATAGCGTTTGACGGGTACAACCGCAGAAACCTCTGTCCGAGTGCCAGGCGCGGCTGCTTCCCGGGCTTCCCAGCGGGGTGTCCAGGTCACCCCTGGCGCGACAGCATTGATGCGAATTCCATGCTGAATCGCCTCCAGTGCAACCGATCGGGTTAAGCCTTCAATGGCATGTTTTGCAGCGCTGTACATCGCAGCGTTGGGTGTTGGACGCAACCCATTCACAGAGCTGAGATTCACAATCGCAGCCCCGGAATGCATGAGTCGAAGCTCCAGTTGTAAACACACGGCCTGTGCCCAGAAATCCTGCTCAAGTGTTTCGCGCAGCGCTGAAGGTGCGACTTCAGAAAATTGTCCGCGGGAAGCCAGTTCAGGCGACGCATTATTCACCGCCAGATCCAACTTGCCGTATGTCTCTTGAATCTGCGCAAACATGCGATTCAACTGCGAGTCATCGCCAATATCCACCGCATGATAATCCACAGAACTGAGTTGCGGATATCGCGCAACCTGTTGCTGCCAGACGGATGCCCGTCTTGAACAGGTAATGACCTGATAATCTTCTGCCACCAAACGCAACACTGTTTCGAGTCCGATTCCCTGGCTGCCACCGGTGACCAATGCTGTTTTCATCTTTCCTCCTTGGATTCAATAACTCAATCCGACAAATAATATTCGACGGTTGAAACGACTCTGATTTTCTTAATATGCGGATTATTTTTATCACGCGCACTGATTGAAAACTGTCCCTGCGACGCTTTGCGAATTTTGCCGAGTGTGCTGTCGGAATCCGATGCAAATTTTTGTGCCACTTCACGGGCGTTGGTCGTGGCTTCTTCAATCATGCCGGGCTTAATCTCGTTCAGACGGGTAAAGAGATATTCAGTCTGCGTCTGATACGCATCGCCGGTAAAGACAATCCCCTGTTTCCCCAGCTCTGACAGGGTTCCCATCACAGCCCGGACATTCTCAATCTCGCTGGAATAAACGGTCACGGTCTGAAACGCCGTATATCGGTAAGCCACCTGAGCCTCGTTGCCATATTGCTGGGCCGATTTATCGGTGATCGCCGGGGTAGAGACAGAGATTTCATTCGCACCGATACCATTGCTGCGAAGATAAGCACGAATTTGCGACGTCTGTCCGTCCAGCATCTGATACAGCTCCCCCAGATCATTGCTGGCAACGTTAAACTGAATCGGCCAGATCACAATATCCGCCGGAAACTCCCGTTCAGACAACCCTTTTACCGTCACACTGCGATCGAATTGTTTATAAGCCAGCGCTGCATGCCCCAGCAAATATCCTAAACATGCCAACCCGAGAAAAATAAAAACCCCGAGCAGCGCGAACCCGATTTTGTCCTGTTGTTTTTGCATGCCAATTCCCTATATGAATCGTGTCCTCAAACAATGGCTTATTTTTCCATGCAAATGAAATATAGGTGAAAAATCATGACCATGAACGATGAAAACCCAAAAACGCAGCCGAAGCTGCGTTTTTCCATCCAAAGGCAGGGACGGCGGGATCAGGCGTAAGCCAGCGTGAAGCGTTGATTCGTATTCGCCGGGGCTTCCAGCTCGTCAATCATGGCTTTTGCGTAGTCTTCAACTGAAATCTGGCTGTTGCCTGCTGCATCCGTGAGCAACTGATCGGTGCC
Organism: Photobacterium sp. 1_MG-2023; assembly: GCF_030547945.1. Lineage (NCBI taxonomy): Bacteria > Pseudomonadati > Pseudomonadota > Gammaproteobacteria > Vibrionales > Vibrionaceae > Photobacterium > Photobacterium sp. 1_MG-2023. The sequence continues at coordinate 8,033 of NZ_JAUORR010000034.1, forward strand.
CAGCTGATACTGGCCGGTCCGCTCGCCCGGTGCAATCATCGCCGCCGGAGACAACATAGTCCAGTTCACGCCCTGCTGGGCACGCAGTGCATTCAGCGCATATCTGGCCCCTTCGGCTGTGGCTTTGTATTCCGCCGGAAACTCTGGCGTATCAATCAGTTGTACACCGGGTGCGACTTCCAGAGAGCCCGCGCCACCAACAACCATCAGGCGATTGGCCTTTGCAGCTTGTGCTGCCGCCAGAATGCTGTCGAAACCCTGTGCAAAGTAACCGGCGACATCCGTTTGTGCGTGTCCGGAAAATGCGCTCAGTACGGCATCGTAACCTGCCAGTTGCGCTGTCAGTGCCTGGGTATCCTGCACATCGGCTTTCTGAATCGTCAGGCCGGGTTGTGTTGCCAGGCGCTCTGGACGACTGACCAGTGCCGTCACCTGATGACCACGGCTCAGTGCTTCTTCTCGCAGTGCTGAACCAATAAAACCACTTGCGCCAATGATTGCAATGTTCATGATGTTGTCCTCGATTGTTTTCGTTGATGGACACATTGTGCGATGAAAGATTGATTTGAAAAATACGCCGTTGGATAATTCACTGTTATTGATTCCATAACAGTCAGCATGATGAGCCACGCACTTGATCTCAATACCCTGCCCTTATTCATTGCCACCGTTGAGGCAGGATCATTTACGGCTGCGGCCGAGAAACTGGGCTGTACGAAAACCAAGATCAGCCTGAATATCAAAGCGCTGGAAACCCATCTGGGTTCTGCGCTGTTTAACCGGACCACGCGTCAGGTCACGCTGACGGAAGCGGGTCAACAGCTCTATCTGGCCTGCCAGCCATTGCTGACAAAGCTGGACGAAACACTCAGCGAAGCCAGTACCAGTGCGCAAGCTCTGTCTGGCACCCTGCGGATCACGGCGCCAGTGGATCATATGGCACTGATGCTGGCTCCCGCTGTGGCCGCTTTTTCAAAACGACATCCAAAGCTCACAGTTGAGCTGCGGGGCGGCGACAAGGTGTCGGACATGGTGCGCGATGGGATTGATTTAGCCATTCGGATGGGATGGCTGAAAGATTCCAGCCTTCGGGCGCAGAAACTGGGCGAGTTTGAGCAGCGTGTGATGGCTTCTGCCGGATATATGCAGGAAATGGGCAGACCACAGCATCCGAGCGAACTGAAGCATCATCGCTGGATTGAGTTTTCGCCCCTGCCAAGCGCGCTGACCTGGACGTTCACCCGATCTGACGAACAGGTTCAGGTTCAGATGCAAAGTCATGTTCGGGTCGACAACACCAGTGCCATGCGAAGCCTGATCAAAAGCAACGCGGGATTGTCGGTGATTGCGACCCATTTTGGCGAAAACGATCCGGAATTAGTGCCCTTGTTCACCGACTGGCAATTACCCAGAGGCGGGATTTACGCCGTCTTCCCGCCGGGCGCATTTATTCCGGCGAAAGTCAGAACTTTTGTTGAATTTTACCGGAGATGGCTGACCGAAAAGATGTCAGCCCATGTGTAATACCAATCCCAGTCAACCGGGTGTCTCACCGCATCGCTACAGCCCCTGCCGCCCAAGTGCTTGAATGTCTTTCAGCCATAATTGCCGCTGGGTTTCCGTCGACAGGATCACCGACCCCAGCAAAGTGGTTTCGGCAGGGCTAAACCCGCAAAACTGAAGCGTGAAACGATCAAGCTGAGCCAGCACAGGTTCAGCCTGTTCGGCCAGCATTTCGGCAGGGGCATCCATGGTCAGAATGATCCGGGCCGTTTTCCCTTTCAGTAACGGTACAGGCTCCGGGCTATCGCCTTCAAACTGAAAAGCAAATCCAGGCAAGAAGGTTCGATCAATGAAGCCTTTCAATTGAGCGGGTAATCCCCCCCACCAGATCGGAGCTATCAGTACCAGATGATCTGCACCGGCAAGCTGGCGCTGAAACGCCTTTAAACCGGGCTCCAGTGGCTGGATGGCATCGTAACCGGCAGCCAGATTCGGGTCGAATTCCATGTCCGATAAATTCAGTCGATGCACCGTGAATTGCTCACGCGCCTCAATTTCATAGGCGTCGGCCAACGCCCGGGCAAAACTCTCTGTTTTCGGGTTGGCATTCAGGAGCAGGATGTTTTTTCTCATGATTGTTCCTTGTTTCTGCAGGTTCAACCATGAGTGTAAAGTCTGCCCTATAGGGCAGAGTCAAGCCCCTGAGGACAAGTATGGATCGTTGCAAGGCAATGCTCGACCTGCTGAATTTGCGCATTCAGTCGCTGGCGTTCTGCCATCAGTTCACCCCGGACGTCCTTTAAAAACTGATGAATGCGCGCCCAGTCCACCACACCATGCTGATACCGGATCACGCCTTTCAGGCGGTTCAAAGTCACCCCCAGTTGTTTGGCTTCTGCGATCAACTGCAAGACCTCAATATCCGTTTCAGAATAGGTCCGGTATCGGTTCACCCGGGGTAGGGTACGAATCAGGCCCATCTCCTCATAAAGCCGGATCGCTTTTGCGGATAATCCAGTGCGTTGAGAAACTTCTCCGATGTACATATATTCACAACCTTGATTACATCTCCACTACTTCACACAAAAAAAGCAGACGGTATGTTGACCAGCCTGCTTCCATGAAAATACTTCAGTCTAAACTACCTGAGTGATGTTTCCAGCCTCTGATCCCAGGGCTCCAAATGCACCATCAGGGTCTGCCATTCGTCTGAATAATTCACAACATCCAATCCCCAGGCAACAACTGTCCCATCCTGCTGGAGTGCCAGAAATTTATCTTCAGCAGCTTTTAACAGGCGTGTGCGACTCAATTCACCAGATGCAGATGACAGATCGCCACCACCATGTTGATCTCCCCAGGCGACTAATCTGCCATCTGCCCGTAGCGCCGCAAATGCACAAGTCGTCGCTTCTACTTGTATGATATCTGTCATCCCTGCAGTGGCATGATTCGTTCCACCGCAATTATCAAATCCCCAGCTCACAACTGAACCATCTGCCTTGAAAGCAGTAAAGGCATTTGCATTCGGTACAATGGTTTTGACCTGATTCAGTTGATGACTGACAGACGAACTATTCCCACCCACGTACTCTGATCCCCAAGTCATCACATCCCCGGATTCAGTCAATGCAGCGTAAGCATCCCAGGTTGAAAAGATTTCTTTCGCGCCCGGAATGCTTAGTCTCCGCTCTTTCCTCAAATCTGCGAAGGTATTTGCGCCCCATGAAATGACAACGCCGTCATCTCTAATGGCAATAAAATCTGTACCATTCGTATAAGCACCCGGAAATGGTGTTCGGTTTGAAAAGACGCCCCGGATATTCACCAAATCCTTGCCAAACTCTCCGGTCGATCCGCCGTAATTCAGCTCTCCCCAAGTCACAAGCGTGTTGTCCGCTCTGATTGCAGCAAAAGAGCTATTATTTTCAATAATCGTCTGGATATTTGTCAGGTCAGCCTGAACCCCGCTGCTATTACCAGCGTCACCTCCTCCCCAAGCAACAACCGTCTGATCATTTTTCAATGCAGCAAAAGCATCTTTGGAGCTAAAGATTGATTCAACATCAGTCAGCTGCGCTTGCACCTGACTGCTTTCACCGCCGGAATAATCATCGCCCCACGTCACAACACTGCCATCACTTTGAATCACAGCGAACCCGCCTCCTTGATTTGAGTGAAATGATTTTGCGTGATAAATCGTGGGCATATCCGAAGGCATGGCAGTACGCCGCCAGGTAATCAATTTCCCATCCTTGTCTTGAGCTGCAAGACCAAAATCACTTTCAAAAACTGATTCTATTCCCTCATACGTGATTATCCGGCCATTTTGCCAGGTCACCATCTCGCCATTGGTTTTTAAGAAAGCAACATCACCCTTATGATTGCTAAATATCTTTTCCACTAGCACGGGCTGATAAATGACAAAGCCTGATTTAGATTGGCCATCAACCTGATACTGTATTGTCAGACGGGCGTTTGCACCATAATCATCCTCGCGCAATGTATAACGCTGGTTCTGAATCTCTTGATCAGAGACTAACCTGCCATTCACCAGAATGGTGTCACCCCATATCCCATTGCGGTTTGTATCCAACATCCAGGAATATTGAATTTGTTCACAGTCATTGCATCGAGCTGTTGCGGAGACTGTACTGCCAACGACCAGCTCTCCTTGTTTTTCTAATGCCACCAATCCCCTTCTTGGACCCGTGCCTTCTGAACCACAACCAACCAATGCCAGTCCGATCACGCCAGCTAAGAGAAATTTCGTTTTCATTCTTCTTCATATTTATCCAAGACAAACAATGCGTGTCATTTTTCATATGAATTATTGAAAATCAATCTCTTTTTCATTTGAGATGACCAATGATGAGAAACATCACCCGTCATGCCACAAGCCAAGCTGTTTCAATCGTTTATAGACGGTGTTCCGGCTGACGCCCATGGCTTCGGCGGTTTTGCTGACATTACGTCCCAGTGCTTTGTACACTTTGGGCAAAGCGACCTGCCAGTCATCTTCCAGCAGATCAGATTCGAGCAAGTCTGCATCTCTGGTGATGCCTTTAAGATCCCAGAAAAAATCATCCGGTAAATGTTCCGGCTGGATCTGTTGATCGCCGGCAAGCACCGAGGCCACGCGCAACACATTAAACAGTTGCCGGATATTCCCCGGCCAGAGGTGGGACAGAAACAGCTGCATCACTTCTTCGCTGACATCCCCTTTCAGGCCGCTGTCAGCCAGTTCTGCCAGCACCGCCTCAACCACTTTCGGCAAATCCTGCCGGTCTTTAAGCGATGGTAAGCTCACAGTGAGACCATTCATCCGGTAATACAGATCTTCACGGAACTGTCTGCGCTGAATAGCTTCCCGTAACGGTTGATGCGTAGCACACACCAGACGAAAATCCACCGGGTAGCGCTCGCTGCTACCCAGTGGGGTCACACATTTATCCTGCAAGACCCGCAGCAGTCTTGCCTGAGTTGAAAGGGGCATGTCACCGATTTCGTCCAGAAACAAAGTGCCCTGATCGGCACGGCGAATCAGGCCGATACTGCCTTTCGGACTGGCACCGGTGAACGCACCTTTGACGTAGCCGAAGAGTTCCGCTTCCACCAGCTCGGAGGGGATTGCCGCACAATTCACGGCAACCAGCTCAGCATCATGACGTGCAGATGACGCATGAAATGCACGAACAAAAATTTCTTTGCCCACGCCGGTTTCCCCCTGAATCAGCAACGGAATATCACTGTGGACCACACGCAAGGCCTGATCCACAGCGCGAGCCATGTGTTTATCGCCGGTGTCTAAATCGGCGAGTACACGCGCGTCGCCAGAAGGAAGCGTCGTGGGCCCTGGCGCTGTGACCATGGGTAAAGTCGCCACCTCACCGGAGACGTGCGGCGCAATGATCCGGGCAAACAACGGGATGGCTTCCGGCCCTTTCACGGTCATCGCTTCTGCGGCTTGCCAAGCCAGCAGTGTTGCCAGTGGCTGGCCGGTGACCGTTTCAATCGGCTGGCCCTGAAGTGACTGTCCCAGTAATGCATTGGCTCGCTGGTTCGACACCAGAATCTGTCCCTGCGCATTAAAAACCAGTAACCCTGCCCACTGACTGTCCAGATTATCAGGACTCGTATTCAGCATCAGTTGCCAGAAATGCTGCTGATAAGCGGCTGAAATCATCTGATTTTCAATGACCTGTGCCATAACTTTGGCCATACCGTGCACCAGGGTGGTCGGCAGATACGCGTCACTGGACACATTCAGCACCCCGACCAAGCGCCGGTTGGCATCAAAAATCGGCGACGCAGAAGCACTCATCATCCGGTTCACCGCCAGGAAGTGTTCATCACACTGCACATCTGCGATCGCCTGCGTTTGCAACACCGTGCCAATGGCATTGGTCCCGACGGCTTTCTCCTGCCAGCAGGCCCCCGGGGTCAGTAATTCAGCCGGAAGCTGCTGACAGAACGGCGGAGCACCCCATCGCTCCAGCAGATAGCCCTGCGAATCGGTCAGTAAAACCAGGCTGTTACTGTTATGGAGCATGCGCTGATACATGGGCAGCACTTTCTCCCGTGTGACCGAGACCATCTGCTGAGACTGCGCCAACCGCTGCTGCCATTGCTCTGGACTGAGCCGGGTGACCACAGGCGCCTGCTTGCAGTCCAGCCCATAACCCCGGCAACGTTGCCAGGAATCCGCAACCCGGCTTATCTGTCCGGCTTTTCCATAGAGACTCGCTTTATCTTCCTGCATGACTGATCCCAGAACTGATTCCAGAACTGACTCCTGAAAAAATCGCCACCGCACAGCGGCTTACACACCGGTAGAGGACCTGATGAACGTTGCTGAATGTTCAGACACACTGAACATTTCACAACAGCAGAGCCCAATGCCGGTCTCTGAATTCGGGCAGCACGCTGATAAATATTCGGAAAATCATCAGGATACCGACCTGGCACAAATGTTAAATAATTGTGGCACAACTTTAGCCACTTCGTTAACAGGTTAATCTCAGGAGCCCGATAACACATGTCGCTCAAATTGGATCAGATCACCCGCATCGTCGACGGCAGTCATTGGATCAAAAACGCCAGCCTGACGCTGGAGCCCGGCTCATTCAATGTCCTGCTGGGCAGAACGCTGGCCGGTAAAACCAGCCTGATGCGGTTAATGGCAGGGCTGGATCGTCCAACGCAGGGCCACATCTATTTCAATGGCAAAGAAGTCACCGGCATACCGGTTCGAGAACGCAATGTGTCGATGGTCTATCAGCAATTTATCAACTATCCCAATCTGACGGTTTACGACAACATTGCCTCCCCGCTGAAACTGGGCAAATTGCCGCAGGCTGACATCGATGCGCGTGTCCGCCAGACCGCTGAAATGCTGCATATCGAACCTTTTCTGAAACGGTTTCCGCTGGAACTGTCGGGCGGTCAGCAGCAACGTACAGCCATGGCCAGAGCATTGGTCAAAGATGCGGACATCATTTTATTCGATGAGCCTCTGGTGAACCTGGACTATAAACTGCGCGAAGAATTACGGCAGGAAATGCGCGAACTGTTCGCCGCAAGGAACACGATTGCAGTGTATGCGACGACTGAACCCAACGAGGCGCTGGCACTGGGCGGCAATGTGGTTCTGATGCATGAGGGAGAGATCATTCAGTCGGGTCATACGCCGGTCGTCTATCACAATCCGGCCAGCGTCACCTGTGCTGAACTCTTTGGTGAACCGCCGATCAATCTGATTCAGGGACAGGTCAGCCAGAGCACGGTGTCGTTTTCCGATCAGATTCATTTTGCCCTGAACGACGATCTGGGCGACCTCGCGCCCGGTGATTACATCTTTGGGATTCGCCCCAACCACCTGACGCTGGTGCCCGGACATGACGACGATCTGGAGCTGGCCGTGACGGTCGAACTGGCTGAAATCAGCGGCAGCGAAACCTTTCTGCATGTTTCCAACCGCGACATGAGCATGGTGCTGCATTTATCTGGCGTCCATGAATACGCCGTCGATGCCCGTATCAGCATCTATGTCCCCACTCACAAGCTATATGTCTTTTCGCAGGAGCACCAGTTAATCCAGACTGCGCGTTCCGACTGGGAGAAACGCTGATGGCTGAAATACGTCTCGAATCTCTGGCGCACAGCTATACCGCCACGCCCACCGGCGATGATGACTATGCGATCCGCCGGATGAACCATGTCTGGACGGATGGCGGCGCATTTGCGTTACTCGGGCCATCCGGCTGCGGCAAAAGTACCATGCTGAATATCATCTCCGGACTGCTGTCGCCTTCAGAAGGTCAGGTCAAATTCAACGGGAAAACGGTCAATCAGCTACCGCCGCAGGATCGTAACATTGCGCAGGTTTTCCAGTTCCCGGTGATCTACGACACCATGACGGTCTTCGACAATCTGGCCTTTCCGCTGCGCAATATGAAAACGCCAGAGGCGCAAATCCGCATCAAGGTTCACGAAATTGCAGACATTCTGGAGTTAACGCCTGTTCTGGACCGGAAGGCCCGTAATCTCAATGCCGACGAGAAGCAGAAAGTCTCAATGGGACGCGGCCTGGTGCGGGATGATGTGTCCGCCATTCTGTTTGATGAACCCCTGACGGTGATCGACCCGCACCTGAAATGGAAATTGCGCCGCAAGCTCAAGCAGATCCACGAGCAGTTCAATATCACCATGGTTTACGTGACCCATGATCAGCTTGAAGCTGCCACCTTTGCGGATCAAATCGCGGTGATGTACGAAGGCCGGATCGTTCAGTTCGGCACACCCCGTGAGCTGTTTGAGCGGCCCAACCATACCTTCGTCGGCTATTTCATCGGCAGTCCCGGCATGAACCTGTTACCGGTTGAACGGGACAGTGACTCACTCAGTCTGAAATTCAACGGGCTGAGTATCCCGCTGTCTGCCCACCAGCGGGAAGTGCTGCACCAATCGCAATCAGCCAATCTCAAACTGGGCATCCGTCCGGAGTTTATTCAGCTCTGGGCATCGGAACGGAATCTGAGCTATCCCGTGACCATCACCCACACCGAAGATCTGGGCACTTACAAAATTGTTACGGCCATGCTGGCCGGTACGCCGATCAAAATTCGTCTGGCTGAAGGGGCTTCCGTGCCCGAATCACAAGGCTGGGTGACCTTCCCGGCCCAGTGGCTGAAACTCTATATCGACGAATATCTGATTGATGACCAGGCTCCGGGAGGCACTCATGCAGCAAAAAACTGAAAATAACCGCGCCTGGTGGCTGGTTGTCCCGGTATTCCTGCTGGTCGCTTTTTCAGCCATCATCCCGCTGATGACCGTCGTCAACTACTCCATTCAGGATATTTTCGACCAGAATACCGCTTATTTTGTCGGCACCGAGTGGTACCGGGAAATTCTCAATGATTCCCGCCTGCATGATTCCTTACTGCGCCAGTTCATCTATTCGGCCAGTGTGCTGCTGATTGAAATTCCGCTGGGTATTCTGGTTGCACTGAGCATGCCCGCCCGAGGAATGAAAGCCTCACTGGTACTGATTGTGCTGGCGATTCCGTTGCTGATCCCCTGGAACGTGGTCGGGACGATCTGGCAGATTTTTGGCCGGGCCGATATTGGTCTGCTGGGCTGGTTTCTCAATCACATCGGGGTGGATTACAACTATGCCTCCGATCCGGTAGATGCCTGGATTACTGTGCTGGTCATGGATGTGTGGCACTGGACATCGCTGGTGGCCCTGCTCTGTTATTCCGGCCTCAGAGCCATCCCGGATGTCTATTATCAGGCAGCCAAAATCGACCGGGCTTCCAACTGGGCGGTCTTCCGCTACATTCAGTTACCCAAGCTGAAAAATGTCCTGCTGATTGGCGTACTGCTGCGTTTTATGGACAGCTTTATGATCTATACCGAGCCGTTTGTGCTCACCGGCGGCGGGCCGGGGAACGCGACCACTTTTCTGTCGCAGGCACTCACCAAAATGGCTGTCGGTCAGTTTGATCTGGGGCCCGCAGCGGCATTCTCCATGATTTACTTCCTGATCATTTTACTGGTGAGCTGGCTGTTCTACACCGTCATGACCACCATGGATAAGGAGAAATAACCATGCAGACACGCAAAACCATCGGGCTGCTGCTCTACATTCTGTTTCTCCTGTTGCCGATTTACTGGCTGCTGATGATGTCGTTTAAAACCAATGAGGAGATTCTGGGCGGACTCTCTTTCTGGCCGCAGCATTTTACATTCGATAATTATACGGTGATCTTCACCGATCCGTCCTGGTACAGCGGTTATCTGAACTCGCTGACCTATGTGTCGATGAATACGCTGATTTCGTTATTCGTGGCTTTACCGGCAGCCTATGCGTTTTCCCGCTATCGCTTTATCGGCGACAAACACATGTTTTTCTGGCTGCTGACCAATCGGATGGCGCCACCCGCGGTCTTTCTGCTGCCCTTTTTCCAGCTTTATTCTTCGGTCGGGTTATTCGATACCCATATCGCCGTGGCACTGGCGCACTGCCTGTTCAACGTGCCATTGGCCGTGTGGATTCTGGAGGGCTTCATGTCTGGTGTCCCCAAAGAGATTGATGAAACCGCCTATATTGATGGTTACAGTTTTCCGCGTTTCTTCGTCCGGATCTTCCTGCCGATGATCCGTTCCGGCATCGGGGTAACGGCCTTCTTCTGTTTCATGTTCAGCTGGGTCGAACTCTTACTGGCCCGAACGCTGACCTCGGTAAACGCAAAGCCGATTGTCGCCACCATGACCCGGACGGTCAGTGCTTCCGGCATTGACTGGGGGGTGCTGGCTGCCGCCGGTGTGCTGACCATTATTCCCGGATTGCTGGTGATCTGGTTTGTCCGGAACCATGTTGCCAAAGGTTTCGCCCTGGGCCGTGTTTAGACCTCACACGAAAAGGAGAACCGCATGAAGTGGATGGCATGGACACTCCCCAGTGCGCTGTTTTTTATCTCTATCGCGGGTCTGTTACTGACCATGACGGTATTTGAAATTCTGAAACCCTGTGTAGAACGCAAAGGCTTTCTGCCGCTCCACACAACACGGGGCGATCGCCTGTTTATCGGCCTGCTCAGCAGTGCTTATATTCATCTGATTTTCATCGGCATGACCGACTTGTCCATCTGGATACCGTTTACGTTATCCGTCTTGTGGCTGGCGATTGTGCTTCGTTGGGGATAACACAAGTCGAAGGAGTTCAATCATGAACCGGAAACACCCTGTACCTGCACCAACGACCCTGGGGCTGATCATTACCCTGCTGCTGGCTCCGGCCGCGTGGGCGGATCAATACAGTGATGCCGCAGATAAATGGGTCAAAGATGAGTTTGCCCAATCGTCACTCAGTCAGTCCGATCAGCTCAAAGAGCTGGCCTGGTTTACTGAGGCTGCGAAACCTTTTCGCGGCATGACGATCAAAGTCGTCTCGGAAACCATCACCACCCATGAATATGAATCCAAAGTACTGGCAAAAGCCTTTGAGGAAATCACAGGCATCAAAGTCACGCACGATCTGATTCAGGAAGGGGACGTCGTTGAAAAGCTGCAAACCGAAATGCAGTCGAACCGGAGTATCTATGATGCTTATATCAATGACTCCGATTTGATCGGCACCCATTTCCGCTATGGGAAGGTCATCCCGATCAGTGATTACATCCAGGGCGAAGGGAAAGACGTCACCCTGCCGACGCTGGATCTGGATGATTTCATTGGTCTGAGTTTCACCACCGGACCGGATGGCAAGGTGTATCAGTTGCCGGATCAGCAGTTCGCCAACCTGTACTGGTTCCGTGCCGACTGGTTTGAACGCGACGATCTGAAAAAACAATTCAAAGATCTGTATGGCTATGATCTCGGGGTGCCGGTCAACTGGTCGGCTTATGAAGATATTGCCGAGTTCTTCACCGAACATGTGAAAGAAATCGACGGCCAGCGGGTTTACGGCCATATGGACTACGGGAAAAAAGATCCGTCTCTGGGCTGGCGATTCACAGATGCCTGGTTCTCCATGGCGGGTGCCGGGGACAAAGGGCTGCCAAACGGGAAACCGGTCGATGAATGGGGCATTCGGGTCGATGGCTGTCGTCCGGTTGGTTCCAGTGTTGAACGGGGGGGTGCAACCAACGGACCAGCAGCCGTTTATGCGACCGCCAAATACGTGGACTGGCTCCGCAAATACGCCCCGCCAGAAGCCCAGGGCATGACCTTCTCGGAAGCAGGTCCGGTGCCGGCACAGGGCAATATCGCGCAGCAGATTTTCTGGTACACCGCCTTTACTGCGGATATGACCAAACCCGGACTGGCCGTCGTGAATCCGGATGGCACGCCAAAATGGCGGATGGCACCGTCCCCGAAAGGGCCGTATTGGGAAGAAGGCATGAAACTCGGCTATCAGGATACCGGGGCCTGGACGCTGATGAAATCGACCGATCCGAAACGCCGGATGGCGGCCTGGCTGTACGCGCAGTTCACGGTCTCGAAAACAGTGTCGCTGAAGAAAACGCTGGTGGGCCTGACCCCAATCCGGGAGTCTGATCTGAATACCGACATCATGACGGAAGCCGCACCCAAACTCGGCGGACTGGTAGAATTTTACCGCAGCCCTGCCCGTGTTCAGTGGACACCAACCGGCACCAATGTTCCGGATTACCCGAAACTGGCGCAATTGTGGTGGCAGTACATTGCAGAAGCGGCCAACGGCGAGAAAACCCCGCAACAGGCGCTGGATGGGCTGGCGACAGCACAGGATCGGGTCTTACAACGCCTGGAACGTGCCAATGTTCAGGGTGAATGTGGTCCGAAACTCAACGAACCGAGAGATGCAGCTTACTGGCTGTCTCAGCCCGGCGCACCCAAGGCCAAACTCGACAACGAGAAGCCGAAAGGTGTCACCATTCAGTACGCAGAACTGCTGAAATCCTGGCAGCAATAGCCGTCAAATCAAGCCTCAACACAAGGGAGACGATTGTCTCCCTTGTCATTCACAGAGGTGCCAGATTACTTCTGAGGTATCAGAGGGTCGGCATAGATCAGAAATAAAAAGTCATGGTGATGAATCATATCTTCCAAAGCTTTTCTGACGACGGGATCTTCTGTGTATTCAATCTCATCATCCGTCATGCTGCTGATCTCAAAAAAATTGTCGATCAGGTGATTGACCTCAGTTTCACTGAAAGACTTGGTTTTTTGATAACACAGCAATGACGCACCAATCCCGTAAAACTCGTACCCATACGCCTTTTTCAAATGTTCAGACATTTCATAGACGTCGTTGGGCTCCATATCGCAGGAAAAGTATCCGTTTGGCAACGCAGTTAAAGCCAGCGGACTGTCCTTGACTGGTACGACAATAAAGAAGATATCTTGATCTAAAACTTCAATGGGATTGAAATTTGCGCGCCTGAAGAAATCATAGTGTTCATAGTCCAGCCAGTAGGTCTCGAAATCACTTTCCTCTGAAACAAACTCATGCTTAAAATTGATTTCTCGGATTTTGAATTTCGAATCAATCGGCAAATTTTCATAATCTTCATCGGAATGAATGTCAAACTGCTCTGCCAGCGTTTCATAATCATCCAACCCAAAAGAGTTTGTACGGTGCATTGACGTATAACGCGCCTGATAATAATTATCCAGCGTGATGAGGATGGTGTGATTTTTAAACTCGTCCTGAAGCTGATCGCGATACCGAACGATCTCATCGAATGAAGTGACATTTTCAGCCACATAGGTCAGACAAACTTCCACCGCATCTCGATGATCCTGCGGGATCTTTTTCAATGTCATCATGTATTTCCTCAGTTAAATCACCCGAAATCAGGTTTCATTTCAGCACCGCTATGGCCCTGTATAGCAGAATAAACAAAAACGTACATCGTGACCGATACCGGCCGTTAATGGATGACCAGGCCACCATTTGTTGTCACAACAATCAGAAAAAATGACACGGCCGCAAACACGATCACGCCATCTAAAATAACCGCCGCCGGAGTAACAACCATTTTACCGACCGTTTCTATCATCGGATCCGCAACCCTGACGGTGGTGGTCAACGGATATTGCAGCACTTCAAAAGGCAGCACGCCTTCCATGACATAAGGTTTTGCCTGAAACGAAAAAGTCTGCTTCTTCCAGTGGTAGCCATTCTTCTTATAGAGCAGCCCCATATCCATGTATCTTCTCACCCAAACCGGATCGCTTGGGGGGACATCTCCCCCCGCAGGACTGAAAGTCACTTCACCGTATACGACACCATTTGGCATGAGTGACAATTCACCAAATGTGGTCTTCATTTCTAAATGACGACTCGCTTGAGCGGCATTGCAAAGCTGACTGTCGCATTGAATGACATAATTGTATTTTTCCCCCGAAATCAACATGACCCGATCTTTGGGATTGAGATAAAACCCTCGAATGGTTTCCTGATATGAAGACGCTTTCCAAAGCGCTGAATTGAGCGGGCCGCTACACCCCGCCAAGGTCACGATGAAAAGCATCACGAAACTACGTCGGAACCAATCCATTCGTTGCTTCTCCTAAAAATAAACGCGGGCCTTCCTTTCATGCATTGAATGAATCACTCAAGGAAAATCAAAGTGTTCCACGGTCTGAACAAGGCGACCTTTTCAGCAGCAAAGCTAATTCATATGCATCACGATCGGAAAAAAGCCAATATCGCGTATTCATACACATTGGAATGACTTGTCAGGCTTCATCATCAGGGCGGTTTGCAATCAGGTCGTCCAGGGCAGACAGAAACAGGAAGGCGGCAGGTGAAGAACAACACGAACTATTGATTTTGAATGCTTTTCAACACGTTATCCAGGGTTCAGTCAGACAGAAAGAGAAGACTTCCCCCTGGATACGAATGAACTTATTCGCTGAAGGCGGACAGGTAAAGCTTTTCGACTTTGGCTCTGGCCCAGGGCGTCCTTCTTAAGAACTTCAGTGACGACTTGATTGACGGGTCGTTTTTGAAGCAATTGATATCAATTTCGCACGCCAGAATCGTCCAGCCATAATGCTCGACCAGCCGGGTCAGAATTTTTTCGAGGGTCATGCCATGCAGCGGATTATTGGGTTGTTCATGATTCATGGGCTGTGTACTTCAGATTGTCAGAGAGTATTTGGCACCGAGTATACAGGAGCTCGCCTGCGCACCAAAACAGACAACACCTCACAAGGCCAGACATCCACGGCTGAAACAAAAGTGACCGGCACCATTCAGCCAACGTTCCGGACACAACGCACCTGATTCTTAACCCGGAGAATCTCCCCGCTTGCCCCCAGAAAGTGAAAGGGCCCCGCCCCCAGATTGAACACGCCAATTCCGGCGGCATGGCGCACATCCGGTTTCTGATGACTCCGCTGCGCGCCGGCTCCGTGGGCATCCAGCAGATTCAGCGACAAAAAGCTCAAGGCTCTGCCAAACGCGAGATAGGTTCCGCGCGTGCCACGATTTTGCTGATCCACATGCGTGGTGGAAGCCCAGTAATATCCCCAGTCCGGCAGTCCGGCAGTCCGGCCTCGTTCAGGATGCCGGTTGAATGAAACAACACATCAATTGCAGCGTCGCCATCTGTATCCGGCGAGCGGGTATAGTCGACCAGACTCTGTAACTCTTTCACATTCGGCAGGCGCCAATCCGTATGCTCAGCTGTGGTTGCAGATTCACAGATTTCAATCGCGTGGTCCCAGTCGCGGCTGCTGTGATCGTTTTGCGCCCACATCAGCCCGGTGGCCTGGTCCGTGATCGTCCCATTGCCATTGTCGAAAAAGCTGTTCTGTCCGTACAACGTATTCCCGGTAACGCAACGCACGTAGAATTTTGTCCGCTCGGCCGGATAACCGTTGATCCGTCCGGTAAGATAATTGACGCCAAACAGGGTGGCGTCACCATGCATCGTGGTCGACACATAAAGCGTCCCGGTCGCATAGGGTACATCCATCCATCGTTCTCCGGCACGCACACCAAAGGCCCGGTCGAACTCAGGCGCGAGAAAAGGTGTCAATCCTGTGGGTTCAGTGCCCAAAGCAGTGCTGGCGTCTTTCCCACTGAATAACATCAGTGAATAGGCTTCTTTGACGTTTGGCAGCCGCCATCGGTAACCCCCCAGCCTGAGCGTCTGGCAATAATGAACCGCGGCTGACTGCGACAACAGGTCGGCCTCATCGACCGAGCCACTGCGATTCACGTCCGTACTTTGGGTCCAGCGCAGACCGGTCACATTGTCCAGCACGGTCCGGCCATCGCTGCTGGTGGTATAGCTTGGCTGGTTGCCCTGATAATCCGCATCATATCCGGCACCGGTGCATCGGATTTCCACTCCGGTCTCCGAGTCATAACATCGATTCTGGTCCGTATCGACAATCGGATAGGCGTAAGTGGTTTGCCAGACCACTGTGTTGGTATTCGTCGATTCAGGCACAACAGGCTGATAATCCGCATTACAGCCGCTCAGCAGCACCGGCAGGAACACACCATGCCGGAAGACCTCAGTTTTCCAAAGATTGAAAGCACACATCTTCTGATCTCTATCTATTCTGACATCGGCAGTGACGTGAACCCATCAAAATACAGCACCCTCATTGCGTTCACAGCATGCCGGAATCCCGCTTCACACAGATTCATTATGTGCATGCGAACGCAGTGAAGTGCGTCAATCAAAGTCAAACGTTGCGTTTTACGAAGCGACCTCACATTCCTTTATGGAATATTCAATCAGGAATCAAAGCGTGAATCACCTGAAAATCCAGCCGGGCTGGCTCAACACTCACTTCATATCCCTGCATGACTGCACCTGCAATCTCACACGATATTCATACCAACGGGCGAACCGCTCAGATCCCCTCTGATCTTGGACGTCAGAATATGATCTTCCCACTGACCTGCAATCTTTAGGTATCGTTTGGCATAGCCTTCTCTTTCAAAGCCGAGCTTTTCCAGAACATATCCGCTGCGGGTATTCCCGGGCATATAATTTGCCATCACCCGATTTAACCCGACAACATCAAACATATAGTGAATACCTGCCGTCAGAATTTCCTGCATCAACCCTTGCCCCTGATATTTTCGGGCAATGGAATATCCTAAAAAACACGCCTGAAATGCACCGCGGGAAACCCCTGTAAAATTACACACACCAATCACTTCTGTCCGTGCATGATTCAGCGCAACAAAACGGTACGCTTCGCCAGCCTCAAAAGCAGATTGCGCTTCCGCGAGCTGGGTTTTCCAGTTCGCCAGTGTCAGATAATCATCATTCCGGACAGGTTCCCAAGGTACCAGGTGCGCCTGATTGTCGATGTAATAAGCCAGCAGCAACGCGGCATCTTCTACCGGTAAAATGTCTAGGACGGTTCTGTGCGTTTTCAGCATATTGTTTCCTGTCTGGTTTATGGTGTATCCGTTTATCGCTGAACCGGCATCAAATCGTCATAGTTCTGAATGACTTGCAGCGCCTGCGAGAAATCATTCTGACCATTAAAGTCATGAGCGAAAGCAATCACATCACATCCGCTCTGGATCCCTGCAAGGACGCCCGCGCTGGAATCCTCGAAAACAACCGCAGCAGTAGCGGGAAGCGCTAAATGATGCAAAGCGAACGTATAGGCTTGTGGATCTGGCTTATGTTTAGAAACATCTTCCTGTGTAATCACCACATCAAACAAATGATTGATTGCGAGATCCTCAAGAATTTGCTCGACCATCCAGGAAGCGGCTGAACTGACAATGGCACAGGGCTTACCTGCCGCCCTTAATGACTCGATATATCGCAAAGCACCTGAGTTCAGAGAAACTTGGTCTGAGAGCAAAGCTTCATAATAAGTTCTGAAGTGCAGGTTAAATTCGGAGACAGAAGGAGAAATCCCTGCATGCAGGAAGAAGTGGCCGGTTACTGTTTCCCAATTTTCTCCCATCACAGCTTTGTAAATGTTCTGATCGACGGTCACACCATAATCTTTGCAAGCCATCGAGAGGGCCTGAGCTTTCAAAGGCTCGGAATTCACCAAGGTACCATCCAGGTCAAACAGATAAGCCTGATAATCCTTCATCGTGTCTTTCATTTGATCTACCCCCATTTGAAACTCATTGAATATCGCGATTGATAATAACCTGAAACCCTTATGTTTTCTCAGTGTTTATTCTGTCCAATACCGACTAGACTGAATTGAATCTCAACCATGAAGGAAAAAAACAATGATTCAACAAGGCCAGAAACTGCCGGAAGTGACGCTGAGCGAACTGACCCAAGATGGCATGGTTCACCATGACGTTTCAGCATTGTTCGCTGGAAAAAAAGCGGTGCTGTTTGCGGTTCCGGGTGCATTTACCCCAACCTGTTCTGAAGCTCACCTGCCCGGTTATGTGGTACTTGCCGACCAACTGAAAGCCAAAGGTGTAGATCTGATTGCCTGCGTCTCGGTGAACGATGCATTTGTGATGCAAGCCTGGGGCGAAGCGCAAAATGCTTCTGAAATCCTGATGCTGGCCGACGGTGACGGCAGCTTCACCAAAGCCTTGGGTCTGGAAATGGATACAGCCACATTCGGTGGCCTGCGCTCACAGCGCTACGCCATGATCATCGACAACGGTGTGGTCACGCAACTGAATGTTGAAGCGCCAAAAGAATTTGAAGCCAGTAAAGCAGAAACCATTCTGGCACTGCTGTAATTCAGGCACGGATTAAAAACGGAAGTCAGTGCTTCCGTTTTTTTCTCAACGCAGCGGTCGCTCAAAGGCAATCATCCTTTGTTTTTTTCCATTCAGTGTCACGGTATCCCGGCAGTGCTCCGTCTGAACAAATCCCAATTTCTTCAGGACCGCAATAGAAGGCAAATTATTCAGGGTCGTTTTCGCGATGAGTTGATTCAGTTTCAGTTCTTGTCTGGCCAACGTCACAAGACAGGCAATGGCTTTTGACATCAGCCCCTGACCTGCCACAGCCTGCCCGACCCGATATCCGACTTCTGCTCGGGTTGCAGAGAGATCATATAAATTTAACCGGCCAAGAATCCGGCCCTGATTTTCCAGCACAAAAAAATAATATCGCCCCAATGCTTGCTCTAACAGCAGCGCTTCAATCTCAGTGCGAAACGAAGAAAGCTGCCGATAGCTCTCCGGGCGGGGAGGCACAGATTGCTCAAACCAAACCCGGTTTTCCTGCTCAAAATCAAAGAGCGCCTCAATATGCTTTCGCTGCAGTGTTGACAAAGTCACAGCAGAATTCTCTGCCAGACGCTCGTTCTCAATGATCACGCCTTTCCCTGCAAATCCGTGATTGAAAAGTGATGGCTGGCAATATGAAAGCCCTCACGCAGATAAAACCGATGCGCCGGGAAACGCTGAACACCGGAGTCCAGATGCAATTGCTGGCATCCCTGTGCCCGGCCATAATCTTTCAGCCATTGTAGCAAGCACTCACCGACGCCTTTGCTGCGATGTTGCTGATCGGTCACCAGATCATCGACATAAATTGCCTTGCCCCAAGCCAGTTTTTCCGTCACAACAAATCCGGCAACACCCACGACTTGTTCGGCTGACTTCACATAGATCACCTGATAGCCCTGCGCCATTTGCTGCGTGATTGTCGCCAGCAAAGACGCAGAATCATATTGCGGGCGTAATTGCAGCAACACATTCAGAACCCCCTGAATATCCGGGTGGGTTTCGAGTGGCATTGTTTTCTCTAAAATCGATATTTCCATGACTTTCTCTTTAAGGTTTCAGCATCGCATCTGGCAACTGCTTTAATGAACTGGGTACGATCAGGCGATGCATGGGGGTAACAAAAAACATATAGAGTTTGCCTAACCTATTTTTCACGTGGACGACAGTGGTCACATGAAGGATCGCCTGTACGCCATCTGGCTCAACATAAAGTGACACACGCACATTCAGGTGCTTATCGCGATCTTCCACAATCACTTCCTGATGGGACATGGCGTGAATCGAAAAGATCCCGACCCGGTCTCCAATCTGATAGGCCGATAAGGGTTTATCGCGGTCGATATCACCCAGGTGCCCCAAATTCTTCAGACCCACAAAACCCACCACCTGATTTCTGATCTTCATCAGCACATTCACCCAGGCAGGCGTCGTGCGTGCCACCGTGAAAAAGATTTCTAAAGCAGACTGTCCCCGATACGGCACACGCTGCGTGTGACAATCATAAAAAGATGCATCCTGAAGCAACGGGAGAATACCGGACTGACTCGGAATCTTCATGGTTTATCTCCTGAGCTCTGCCAGCACCATGGTGACCCGGTCAATCTCTTCACCAAAGCCATTGTGCACCACTTCAGTGATTTCAAATCCGAACCGGGCGTAGAAACCCTGTGTATGCTGAGAAGTGTCTATCTGCACGCGCGGGGAGCACTGCTGGTCGCGAATCAAATCGAGCCGGTATTGCGCGAGTAACGATCCAACGCCTGTCCCATGATACGCCCGGTGTACCATGCCCCAGCATAAATAACTGACACCCTGAACATCACTCACCCCGCCACAGCCAATCAGCTGCCCGGCTTTGATGACCACATAATAAGGCACCTGTAAGGCAAAGCTATCCAGAAACGCAGCGAATTCTTCGTATTCCGAGGGGGCAAAATAAACCGCGGCATTGCTTTGAAACACGGCCAGACAATCTGATTTATCCTGCGCGGTATAGGGCCTGATTTCGATTGTCTCTGTCATCTTTATTTCCTTTCCAGCCAGTGGCGGATATCGCGAACGACTTGCCCGGCCTGACTTTGCCCTTGCGGGTCCCGGAAGCCATGATCCAGATCGGGATATAGTGTTGTCATCAGATTGGGTTTCGATGATTTGAGCCTGTCTGTCATCGCCGAGAATGCCGCCGGATCCACCTGCGTATCCTTCGCGCCCTGCATCAGAAGTACAGGCACATCAATCGCGGATAACAATTGCTGCTGATCCAGCGTGAACATGCTTTTCCACCACGGGAAGCCGTGTCCACTCATCGTCAGTTCCATGGCATCACTCTGTGTTACCTGACTGGCAAATTGCCGGAACCCGGCTTCAGCTTCCGGATAAGCCTCGGGGGGCATCTGAGATTTCATGTTAAACAACACGTCATCAAGGAAAAATCGGCCACCGCCGTTCAGCGCAATCACATGAGAAATCAGGTCCGTTTCCTGAGCCAGCATCTGGGCAACCAAGGCCCCTTCACTGCCACCAAGCACAACGATACGCTGATAACCTTGCGCTGCGTGGATCGTCTGAAGGACTTTCAGGTAATCCTGAGCCCGCTGCGCCGGGGAGTCATGCCTGAGGTAAGCCGCCGGGCAATCCTGACGTTCCGGGTTCGGGTTCCAGGGCAGTTGCGCCGTAATGCCATACTTTTCAACCGTCAGAATGTCTGCCTGCGCCATCACCTGACTAAACTGACGATTGATGTTGTCATTGTGAGCCACACTGTTGCAATCCGAGCCCTGCATCAGGATCAGCAATGCGTCATCTGTGCCTTTTTTCAGGTAATACGTGATTTCAGAACCGTCCTCCCGGGTGATCGGTTCCGAGGCATGAATCCCCAAAGAGACACCGGATAACCAGCAAAACATCAGTAACTTTTTCATCGCCCCTCCAAAGTTCAGGCAATCATGCTGGCGTGCGCTGCTTTCACTTGCAGCTTGCCGTTTTTCTTCAGCCAAATCCGGGTAAATCGAAAACAGCCATTCGCAGGCTGACCATCATACTGCCCGTTGATATCGGCTTTGAGACTCACGATTGCAAATGTCCCGATCTGCCGAATCAACTCTTCTGAGGTTTCAATCGAATCAATACTGACCAGGCCTGAAATGTGCGCGGATAAGTCATGATCACGGGTTAACCTTTGCCCCAGATGATTGGTGAAAATCAGATCCTCAGCGAGTAACACTGAGAGTTGATCTGTGTCTGAACTCAGCATCGCTTGTTTGAGTTGTGCTTCTGCATGTCTGACTTCATTGATGAAGTGACTGTCCATAGTGCTTCCTTTCGTTTTATTCTGATTTCATGTCACGACATGTCATTGCTTTCGCATGTTCAGGATTCTCCTGAATCAAATTCAGTGTATCTGCCGATTCAAGACGCCCTCCCGATGATTTCCCGCCTGCGCGGACAAAAAAGACGATACAAGTCAGTCACCGATCAGACGGATGATTCACGCCATCATTGATTTTGACCGGTTCCAGTTCGTAAGGATTAACACCCTCCAAACAAGCAACATTGATGGCGAACTGATGGGGATTGGAGCGACGCTGATGATGGGTGTAGATACCGCAGGTTTTGCAGAAATAATGTTTGGCGGTCATGGTATTGAACTGATAAAGCGTCAGGTTTTCTTCTCCTTTGACGACCTTCAGGTTTTCCAGCAGGACCGATGCTGCAATTGCCCCGCGCTTGCGGCACATCGAGCAAGTGCAACGACGCGGGTCTTCCAGACCATGGGGCATTTTCAATTCAAGTTCCACGGCACCACAATGGCAACTCGCCTTGTGAATTGGTTTGATTACCATTCCCTTCTCCTGATAGCAGCCATTGGCTGAAATGCAAATTATCCTAATGCTTTATGCATCCAGATTCACCCTGTATCACAACTTGATGTCCGATTCTGTGCAACTACGCAATAAGTTGCGCAACATTTTGCAATTATCCTCTTACGTCAGACCGCTCAAATGCCTCAGTCTGTTCAGGCAGAACACCCAATATTGCAACTTCCAGTATCATGCCGCTTTCCTGCCATTGTTGTTCACAGATTCCGTCTGAAAACCTAACACAAACAATCATGTAGAGATTCAGATTTTTTCAGTTCGCTGAGTGTTCATGAAAACGGCAAAAACATCCGAGATAAAGATGGCAGCCCTTGTCAGGGTTTTGGTAATCTTATCGGTTCATGGCTCTGCATGAACCAGAGCTTCCTTCGATCTCACTGTCGTTCACATGAAAAATATCGAAACGAAATGGTTGCAGGATTTCCTGACCCTGGCCGAACTGCGTAATTTTTCGCATGCGGCTGCTGTTCGCAATGTCACTCAGCCCGCCTTCAGTCGCCGGATTAAGTCCCTCGAAACCGAACTGGGCCTGAATCTTATCGATCGGGGAAAAACGCCGATTGAACTGACGCTGCATGGAAAACAGTTTAAAACCACGGCCCAATCCATCCTGCAGCAGCTGGATGATGAAGTAAATCGCCTGTCCGGCAGCTCCTTTCTGGGCCGGCATACGGTCCGGATCAGTTCCTCGCATTCCATGGCAATCAGCGTTTTACCGAAACTGCATGCCTGCCTCTTTAACCCGGCACTGAATACCCAGCTTTCAGTGGTAGCCAATGAAGTTGACGAAGCGGTGAAACTTCTAATCGATGGCAAATGCGATTTTCTGTTCTCGTTTTATGAAGACCGGCTGCAGGTGGCCCCTTATCGATCCATCCATTTAGGACGCAGTTATCTGTATTGCGTCTCTGCGGTGGACGAACACGGTAAACCGCTGTTTGACCCGGCCGAGAATGAAGCTGTGCCCTGTTTAGATTACACGCCGGAGAGTTATATGGGACGGGCATTACAACGATCGAACCGCACCCTGACGCACAATACCGTGTGTACTTCTTCCATGACGGACTTCATCAAAGCGTTGGTGATGCAGGGCAAAGGGATCAGCTGGCTGCCGGATTATGCGATCAAAGAAGAACTGGCCGCAGGCCGTTTGCAGATCTTATCCGCCCGGGAGCCCATCCCGCTGGATTTATACGTCTATCGTTACCATTCCCGCCTGCATGCAACCTGCGAGGCTATCTGGAGTGCAATGAGTAAAATGAGCCCGATTGATGGGTTACTGAGCCGGGATTAATTTCGGCAGACATAAAAAAACCTCCCTGCGAACAGGGAGGGTGTAGGGCGGTACTCGACCTTTTGTTGTTATTCTTTGGATGTGTTTCAGCTATACAGCTTGGCTTTATACACCGGGCGCATCAGATTCTGTGCCGAGAAGATATCGTTCAGATCATCTTCACTCAACAGCCCGCGCTCCAGCGCCACTTCCTTCACGCTGCGGCCGGTTTCGGCACAAATCTTACCGACGATATCGCCTTCATGATGGCCGATATACGGGTTCAGATAAGTCACGATACCGATTGAGTTAAACACGTAATCTTCACAGATCTGACGGTTCACGGTAATACCCGACACGCATTTGTCCGCCAGGTTGATGCAGGCATTGCCCAGCAATTCAATCGATTCAAACAATGCCTGGCCGATCACAGGCTCCATCACGTTCAGCTGCAACTGGCCTGCTTCCGCAGCCATGGTCACAGTAGTGTCATTCCCGATGACCTTAAAGCACACCTGATTCACCACTTCCGGAATCACTGGGTTTACTTTTGCTGGCATGATGGATGACCCCGCCTGCATTTCAGGCAGGTTGATTTCATTCAGGCCGGCACGCGGGCCGGATGACAGCAAGCGCAGGTCATTCGACACCTTGGACATTTTCACCGCAAGACGTTTCAGGGCCGCATGCACAGTCACGTAAGCGCCGCAGTCTGAAGTCGCCTCAATCAGATCTTCTGCCGGTACGCAGTCCAGACCTGTTGCTTCCGCCAGATATTGCACAGCCAGCGCCTGATAACCTGCGGGGGCATTCAGACCAGTACCGATGGCGGTTGCACCCAAATTCACTTCCAGCAGCAGCGCGGCAGCGTAATGCAGGTTTTTTATCTCTTCTTTCAGTAGCACGCTGAAGGCACGGAATTCCTGGCCAACCGTCATGGGAACGGCATCCTGAAGCTGGGTACGGCCCATCTTCAGCACGTCGGAAAATTCTACGCTTTTCGCATCGAATGCTGCCTGCAGATGCTCAATTGAGCCCAGCAGTTTCATGATGCTGTGATAGACCGCAATGCGGAAGCCTGTCGGATACGCACAGTTGGTCGACTGACTTTTGTTCACGTGATCATTCGGGTTAATGATGTGGTACTCACCCTTTTCACGACCCATCAGTTCCAAGGCAACGTTTGCGATCACTTCATTGGTGTTCATGTTGACCGAGGTGCCAGCGCCGCCCTGATAAACATCTGAAATAAACTGATCCATGCACTTGCCGGTTTCCAGAATCAGATCGCAGGCCTGGATAATCATCTGACCAACATCGGATGGAATTGAACCCAGCGCCATATTCGCTCGTGCGGCTGCTTTTTTGGTAAAGACCATGCCACGCACAAACTCCGGAATATCCGAAATACGCATGGACGAAATATTAAAATTCTCGTAAGCGCGCAGGGAGTGAATACCGTAATATGCATTCGCAGGGATTTCACGTGTGCCGAGCAGGTCTTCTTCAATACGTACCTTTTGGGCAATGTCTAACATAGCGGTCACCTTTGACTCTGGGTAGAAAAGACGGAAATACAATGTTCTTTTTGCCCGGCAAAAGGAAATGCTGAAAAGTAAGTGATGATGCATTTAATGCATAGCGGAAATGATTGCATTCAACAGAAAATTATAGTTATTCCGTTTTTTTATTCCTCGGTCGTGAAATCCTATTTCGAACGAGCGGATAATTAATCAGCTTTTATCCCATTCCAAGGCATGATTATCCAAACGGCTCAGCGTTCACTATTCTGGCCTTCCTGACGTTCATCAAAACAATGTGCATCATGAAATTTATCCTTCGTCACAAATTCGATTTTTCCATACTTCAGAGGAATGAAAAAAGGCCAGCTGAAAAGCTGGCCTTTTTTCATTTTCTTGATTCTTGAAAAACCTGTCAGGCGGTTTCTTCTTTCACTTTCAGATTTTCGCCTTCAGCACGGTAATAGATACTTTCATCCAGCTCGCCCTCACTGCGACCAACCAGAACAGACACCATCAGGTCACCACACACGTTCACAGTGGTTCGGGCCATGTCCAGAATCCGATCAATACCGGCAATAATTGCCAGACCTTCCATCGGCAGGCCAACCGTCGTCAGCACCAGCGACAACATAATCAGACCAGCGCCCGGCACGCCTGCCGTCCCAATCGACGCCAGCGTCGCCGTCATCACAATGGTCACGTAGTCCGCAAATTCCAGCTGAATACCAAAGGCCTGAGCGACAAACAATGCTGCAACCCCCTGATACAGGGCTGTACCGTCCATATTGATGGTTGCACCCAGCGGCAAGACAAAACTGGACACACCTTTCGAGACACCCAGATCTTCACGGGCACATTTGATACTCGCAGGCAACGTCCCTGAACTGCTGGTTGTTGTGAACGCAACGGCAGCCGGTGTCATGATCCCCTTGATATAAGGCACAGGATTCAAACGGCCCACCACCTGAATCACAGCAGGATAAAACAGCAATACCAGGATCACACTTCCCAGATAGGCCACCCCAATCACCTTGAACAGCGGCAGCAGAATTTCCAGGCCGTATTTACCGGCGACCCAAGCCATCAGGCCGAAAATCCCGTAAGGCGCGAGTTTCATCACCAGTTCGGTCAGTTTGTACATGGCTTCCGCCAGGCTTTCAAACACTTGCACTGCAGGTTTGCCTTTTTCACCACACAGGTTCAATGCAACACCCAGGCCCAATGCAAACACAATAATTTGGAGAATATTGCCCGCAGCCAACGCGCTGATCGGGTTATTCGGAATCAGACTGAGAATGGTCTGAACCAGAGTGGGCGCTTCTTTCGCATCTGCGGCAGCAGCAGAAGCTGTCATTCCCAGTCCGGCACCCGGGGCCAGAATATGCGACAGGCCCAGACCCACACTGATGGCCACAGCGGTCGTGCCCAGATAGATCACGATCGATTTTGCGCCAATCCGGCCCATTTTCCGGGTGTCTTGCATTGAAGTCACACCCACAACCAGCGAACAGAATACCAGGGGCACAATCAGCATTTTGATTGCATTCACAAACAATGTCCCAATCGGTTTCAGCAGCTCGGCATCCGGGCCCATCAGACTGCCGGCGATCACCCCCAAAATCATCCCGACCAGTATTTTTTTCCACAATGCCAGTCGGCTCCAAACCCCTTTCGGCGACGGCTTCATGCTTGCTTGATCCATGTTGATCCCTCTTCCATTGGCAAAAGTCAGGACGTTCTGTTTCAGGAACGCTCGCTGCTTTGCTCATCATGATGCGTGGGTTATCCCACATTTAAAGAAGCAGAATTGTTGCAAGCATGATGCCAAATTGTTCTATTGGCATATCTGTTTGATTTTTATCATTTTTTGTCCTTAGCAGACAGTGGCATGTGATGCAATGGGGTATAACCAAAGGAATACCCAGAAAAGGCAACGAGATAAACTGTATAAAAACAGACGGTTACATACATTCCTTTGGTTATAGTCATCAAGCAGGTTATAGGGGTTTCATTCACCCGTTTGTGTTTTCTTCAACCGCTTACTCAACGCAGGCTGCGAAATCCCCAGCAGTCTGGCTGCCAGTGACTGATTCCCGTCTGAACGGCGCATCGCTTCCTGTGTCAGTAAATCCCCGATGTCCTGTAACGAAGGCAAAGGCAGATCCGGATCGAACAGCATGACTTCTGCCTGCGCGACAGATTCAGGAGCGGACTTTTGCTGCGCCAATACCCGGCGAAACACGTCCATCGACAGCATTCTGGCGCGATGCTGACTCATCGCGTCATAGGCCAGCGCCCGTAATTCCCGGATGTTGCCGGGAAAGGTGTAATTCGCCAGCAGCACTGGCAGCTCCTTAGGAATCGTGGGCTTTTCTTTGCCCAGCTCATCGGCGGCTTCCTGCAAAAAATGCTCGAGCAGTAGCGGAATATCCAGACGGCGTTTTCGCAGTGGCGGAATGTCGACCTGATGGGTTTTGAGCCGGTAATAGAGATCTTTGCGGAACTCGCCAGCCGCCTGTTTCCGGACCAGATCCTGATGCGTGGCCACCACAATTCTGGCTTTCAGGCGTTTGGGCCGATCGCTGCCAAGCGGGTAGTATTCCCCTTCCTGAATCAACCGGAGTAATTTCACTTGCGAGGCCTGACTCAGATCGCCAATCTCATCCAGAAAGAGCATCCCGCCCGCGGCCTGCTCAATCAGTCCGCCGCGAGCCGCATCTGCTCCGGTAAAAGCCCCGCGATGATGGCCGAACAAGGTATCCGCAAAGACATTATCGTCCAGCCCGGCCACATTCACGCTGATCAATGGGCCATTTCGGTTGCTTAAACGATGCAGCGCCCGGGCAATCAGCTCTTTGCCGACCCCACTTTCCCCGCATATCATCACGGGCTGGCTGCTGGGTGCGACCGACTCCAGATACTGAAACACCGAGCGCATAGCCTTATCCCGGGTGATGATACTGGCAAACACCTCCGGCCTTTCCAGTGTGTCGGTGAGAAACCGACGACGCAGAGCGTAATTTTCTGCCTGCATCTCCTGCAGTAAAATGACGCGCTTCACCCCTTCCACCAGCCGGTTCTCTTCCGTGGTTTTCACGAAATAATCGTGGGCCCCAAGCCGGATACAATTCATGGCCGTTTCAGCCTGATTCAGGCCGCTGATAATGATCACGGCGACTTCCGGAAATTCGGCTTTGATCTGCGTCAGCAAGGCTTCACCGGACAAATGCGGCATTGTCAGATCCAACAGCACCAGCCCGATATTCTCCCGCTCTATCATTGCGATCGCTTCACGGCTGTCCTGACACTGAAATATATGGTTAATCCCGCCACGGCGTTCCAGCACAATGCTCAGACTTCGTAAAAAGGCCGGTTCATCATCGACCAGTAAAACGCCAAATGCCGGATATGGATTACTATTCATGAATCAGAATTCCTTTGATGGGCAGGCAATGCAAGCGTGACGCAGGTCCCTTGCTGCGGAATGGAGTCGTAGGTCAGCGTCCCGCCATGTTCACTGACAATACTGAACGAAATCGACAGTCCCAGCCCGGTTCCGCCCTGCTCCCGTTTAGTGGTAAAGAAAGGATCGCTCAGACGCGACACATGTTCAGGATCAATGCCCTGTCCC
Organism: Photobacterium sp. 1_MG-2023; assembly: GCF_030547945.1. Taxonomy (NCBI): domain Bacteria; kingdom Pseudomonadati; phylum Pseudomonadota; class Gammaproteobacteria; order Vibrionales; family Vibrionaceae; genus Photobacterium; species Photobacterium sp. 1_MG-2023. The sequence continues at coordinate 36,543 of NZ_JAUORR010000034.1, forward strand.
TGATCCCGTACTTCCAGGATGAGTTTTCTGTCCACAGGGAGGTATGCAGTCCGAACCTGAATCGCCTGTTCCGGTGAGCTCAGGGCCTGACAGGCATTGATGATCAGATTAATCACCACCTGTTCAATGCGTTGTGCGTTCCCTTCAAAATCAGGCAGGTTATCGCCGTAAATCACGGAGAAATGATGTGTCGACTGGGAAATCGTGCGATCCACTAAACGAATCGCTGCCGCCGTGACTGTATTCAGATCGACATGATCACGGCAATTGGTGGGTTCCTGACGGGCAAAATCTCTTAAATCGTCCACAATGCGACGAATTCGCTGCGTGCCTTCCAGCATCTCATCCAGCATCGATGGAATTTCATCCCGCATCCGGCTGTAGGACAAACCGCCCAGTGAAAAATCACCATGCTGCTGGTAATGCGCTTCAAGAATGTCTTCCGCATCCTGATAGGCATCTTTCAGCAACGGCAGATTCAGCAATAACAGACTGCTGGGATTATTGATCTCATGCGCCATCCCGGACACTAAGATGCCCAGAGACGTCATTTTATCGGCCTGAATCAGTTGCTGTTGCTGCAATTGCTGCGCCTCTGTTCTGCGTGCGACTTCCCGGCTGAGGGCACGGTTCCAGATCATAATGCCGCCCAGCACCAGCAACAGAATCCCCGACACCACGGCGGCAGCCATGCCCAGTTGCTTCCAGCTCACGCTCTGGTTTTCCAGCGGTCCCAGCCATTTGTCGTAAATCGCCTGCTGACGGCCGGTATTTTTCAGAATCGCCAGCCCTTCGCTGAACTGGGCCAGCAGATCTTCATTCCCTTTCAGCACCGCATAACCGTAATGCTGCGCGCCCAGCGGCCGCCCCACCGGCATGATGTTCGACAGTTCCAGCGCCTTGCCGGTATACAATCCAGGCAGATTGGCGACCAAGGCATAATCATGTTGACCGGAGGCCAGCAACCGGAGGGCATCGGCATGAGAGTCCACCAGGACCAGTCCGGCACCGGGTTGCTGATGGTTCAGAAAATCATGCATGGCACCGCTGTGCTGTACGATGACCGATTTGCCGCTGAGGTCAGCTAAACCCAAAATCGGTTCAGCCCCTTTTCGGGCAAAAACGGACTGATGCACAATGGCGTGCGGGGGAGAAAAACTGTAGCGCTGTTGCCGTGCGCTGGATTGCACCATCCCTTGAACAATATCAATATCACCCTGATCAAACTGACGCCGGATATCTTCCCAGCCGCCCATCCGGAACTCAACCTGAATGCCCATGACTTCAGCAATCGCGCGGGTCATCTCGGTGTTGTATCCATCCGGCTTGCCATCTTCATTGATAAACTCATAAGGTGGATATTGATGATCGCCACCAACGACGATGACCTCCCGCCCCTGGGCAGCCAGCACACTGACACTGCCCAGCAAGACCAGCCCCGCGCCCAGACAACGCATCCAGTTCCGCCAGGCAGCACGACAGTCATCTACGTTCAGAGGCATGCTGAGTTCCTTTATCCGCCCGGTTTTATCGCAGCCTTCTCAGCCGAAAACCGTCTCATGAGCCATGCAGGAGAAAGGTGATTCTTCTCCCAATTGAATGACCGGATATTTTATAGATTTGTTATCAATAACCAAGGGAGGATCAATCGGAATGCAGCAAGAATTCGATCTGAATTGAAGAAAATACCAGGTTCACAGCATTGGTGCCTGTTGGACAGAACATTCTATAGATCCGCAAAATTCAAACGCAGCCTGAGCATATCCCGGTGCTGTAAGCCATGCTCAAAAATGGGTTCATCATAATGGTCCGTAAAAAAATCTTTTTCGACGGATGCCACCCGAAACCCCATTTTCTGATAAAACGTCAGCTGATAGCCAAAAGTGCCCGTGCCCAGCTCGACAACGGCCACACCGAGCTTTTTCAGCCGGGGAAACAAGGCGGACAGCAACTGTGAGCCAATGCCCTGCTGCTGATAGAGAGGATCAACAGCCAGATTGAAAATCTCATAAGTGCCGGGTTTCGTCTCTTTAGCGACACAGACACCCAAAATTTCTCCCCCAACAACCGCCGCCAGACAATACGCATCATTCAGGTAAGCCCGAATACAGGTTTCTGAGGGATCGGCTTCCAGCAGCAATGCCATGGGAACCAGCGTTGGATCGACATGTCGGAATTCAATCATCGTAAAGTCAGCACCATATTCAGTTCTCTCTCGGTTTGACCGGCCACCTGGAAGCCCGCCTGTTCATAGCGACGTTTCGCCCGAAGATTATGCGGATACACATTCAGCTGAAGGACATGCGCCTGATGAGCGGCAACCGCGATGCGCTTTGCCGCATCAATCAGAATCTGACCGACCCCGTGCCCCTGATAGGCAGATTTCACATACATCTGCGTGATCAACGCCACGTGATTTTCCAGCGCTGAGACACCACAGAGCCCCATCAGTAATTCACCATCAAAAGCACCCAGCATCGTATGGTGCGGATCCTGCGATGCAATTTTCTGCTCAAAATGCATTTGAGCTAACTGCCGCTGCGCCTCATAATTGGCACCAAAACACTCTGGATGCAAACGCAGACTTTCCAGGCGAATGTCCCGGTAAGGCTGAAGATCGGCAGGCGTTAGCGCCCGTACTTTCACATTCATCTGATGTTTCCTGAAGATTCCTTTCCCTCAGCATCTTAACCACAAACTCAATGGGTTGCACAATAAAAAGTCCGGCCTTCATCCTGAAACTCAGCGCTGTTCCATCCCTGGACTGGCCTGTTTCAGGATAAGAAGCGGTGATAGTCCGAAGCACGGGGTGGCTCAGAAGTCAGCCCTAAATCCCGCTGTAAATGGGGTGACAAATGTTCTGCAGGCTGCAGTGATTTTTCTTTGTCAGGTCCGCATTTTTCAGATTTTGACTGCCAGAACAGCTGAAAATTAAAGATTCGGTTCATCGCAAGTCTGATCATGTTTTATCCCTCAATTCACATCTCTTGCGGGAATTATGCGTATAATGACGTTTATCAACGAACGATGATTTGTGACACCAACTATAAGCTGAGATTATGGACAATCGACTCCAGTACTTATCCGGTTTGCGCTACTTTGAGGCAGCAGCCCGCCGCCAGAGCTACAGTAAAGCCGCGGAAGAACTGTTTGTCAGTCAGGCGGCTGTCAGTCAGAAAATTCGACAACTGGAGGAATCTCTGGGATGCAAACTGTTTTACCGCCAGGGTCGAAACATGATGCTGACCCCGCAGGGATCCAGTCTGTTCACCGATGTTTCCCGCGGATTCGACCAGATTCTCGCAGGGTTGAACCGTATTCAGGCCGAGCCGCTGGAAGGCATTCTGACCGTGAACACTTCCCGTTCATTCGCCTCACGCTGGCTGATGCCGAGATTGTGGAAATTCACCATGATTCATCCCGATATCTCCATTCGGGTGGATGCCACCGCAGAAAACCCGGACATGAAATACGGCCGGGCAGATTTGGCAATTCGTCAGGGATTTAAAAATGACTTCGGCGACGGTATTCAATCCTGCATCTTATATGAAGAGCCGGTTTATCCGCTCTGCTCACCAGAACTGGCGCATTCCATCAAGTTCACGCACCCGGAACAATTGCTGAAATGCTGGCTGGTGCACTGGGCGGAAACCTGCAATTTAACCTGGGCGCGATGGTTTGAGGCTGCGGACGTCCACATGCCGGAGCGTAATCTGCAATGGATGGAAGTGAGCACCTTCGAAATGGGTCTGAATGCTGTGATGGCAGGTCATGGCGCCTGTTTAGGCACCTTAAGTCTGGCGGGGGATTATCTGGACAATGGGCTGCTTGTTCAACCCTTTGATATTGGCCTGGTGCCCGGTATCCGCTACACCCTGTTTTACGACCCGACTTCCCCGCGCATGGCCCGTGCTCAGGCTTTTATCGACTGGCTGAAACAGGAAGTGAGTCTGCTGCAAACAGAGCGGGCGCTCCCCTGAGCGTCCATGCGTCGTCCCCGCTTCCCCCGTCGTTCCCGCGCAGGCGGGAACCCAGTGACGTTGATGCGCCAGAGCTTCATCTGAGTGCTGTAAACGATTCTGCCGAATGGCTGATCCTTACTGTGATTTAATCTATTCCATGATGATTTTCGTGTGTTTTTAACCCGGCGCCCTATGGATTCCCGCCTTCGCGGGAATGACGGTAAGTGGTTGATTTAAAATATAGATGAACTTGAGGTGCCGCTCCAGCTCTTCCCCCGTCGTTCCCGCGCAGGCGGGAACCCTGTGACGTTGATGCGCCAGAGCCTCGTCTGAACGTTGGGATGAGTGTACAGAGTGGCTGAACCTCGTTGTGGTTTTATCTGTGCAGTGATGATTTTCTCATGCTGTTAACCCGGTGCCCTATGGATTCCCGCCTTCGCGGGAATGACAGTAAGTTGTTGATTTAAAATATTAAAACACAGATGAGCTTGAGGTGCCGCTCCAGCTCTTCCCCCGTCGTTCCCGCGCAGGCGGGAACCCAGTGACGTTGCTGCGCCAGAGCCTCGTCTGAGCGCTGTAAACGATTCTGCCGAATGGCTGATCCTTACTGTGATTTAATCTATTCCATAATGATTTTCGTGTGTTTTTAACCCGGCGCCCTATGGATTCCCGCCTTCGCGGGAATGACGGTAAACAGTTGATTTAAAATATTAAAAAGTTAATTTTGAGGTGTCATTCCAGCCATCTCACGGTAACCACTTGTCTCCGTCATCCCCGCTTCCCCCGTCGTTCCCGCGCAGGCGGGAACCCAGTGACGTTGATGCGCCAGAGCCTCGTCTGAACGTTGGGATGAGTGTA